>JAEUNS010000127.1 GCA_016790005.1 Zoogloeaceae bacterium | reverse complement strand
TGCTCGAATCGCCTGAATCCGCTCGGTCGATGATCGTTGTTTACCCGGTTCGGGGCGTCTGCCGGGGGGCGCGTGCCCGGCGTGGATTGGCGCGCGGGCTGAGTCTCCCGCACAATAGCGCCTTTTCGCGGGAATCGACGGTCGATGGAAAACGCCACCCCACCCAATACTGACATCCCGCCGGATCGTCTGGCCACCCTGGCTTCGGCGGAGGTTCAAAAGCGTGCTGCGCTGCTTTCCCAGGATGCCTTCGCTCAGGTTTTTCGTCTCAGCGTCAGTGAGGATGATGCCGGACGCACTGCCGGCGTGGAGTCCGTGCGCAGTGCGCTGGCAAACTGGGCAAGTGCCGGCGAAGGCGATACGGCGCGTGCATTGCGCATGGCCTTGCTGTTGAGCGGACTCGATCAATGGGGGCTGGCCTACAGCCGCGCGTTCAATCTGCAGGCGATCCCGGGCCTGACCGAGCTCGTCGGTGGGTTGCGCACCGCGCTCGACCCGCGCGAAGACGCGCAGTTGCAACTACAGTTTGCCGCGATCGAGAACGCCGAGGGCAACGCCATCGACTTCAAGATCGAGCTTAGGCGCACCATCCACCTGGCGCTGTGGCACGCGATGATTGCATCGGAAGAGCGCGAGCAGGCAAGCGCGATTCTTGCGCAGCTCGGCGGCATGATGTTCGTGCTGGTGAAGAGCATGCCGCAACTAGGCTGGCGGCTCTTGGCCGATGCGCTCGCGCATATCCAGATCCAGTGCCTCGCTCACGGGCTCGCCGCTGATGGCCTTGCGCGCGAGACCACGATGAGTCTTTTCGCTGCTCTGCATCAGGAGCTGCCCGCCGACCGCTGTGATCTGGTCATGGCGCACTCCAGCCGCGCGGTGATCGCCTGGCAACAGGCCAACCGCGCGCCCTCCGGGCCGCTACACTGAAACGGATCCTGCATGGCACTCAAGGCCACCATCTACAAGGCGGCGCTGTCGATCGCGGACATGGATCGCGGCTACTATGCCGACCATGAGCTGTCGCTGGCCCGCCACCCATCCGAAACCGAAGAACGCATGATGGTGCGGCTCGCGGCGTTTGCCTTGTATGCGGACGAGGCGCTCACGTTTGCAAAGGGACTGTGCGTGGATGACGAGCCCGAGTTGTGGTTGCGCGACCTTACCGGAACCATCGAGTGCTGGATCGACGTCGGGCAACCGGACGAGAAGTGGATTCGCAAGGCCTGCGGGCGTGCCCGGAAGGTGGTCGTGCTCAGCTATGGCCGGGCCGCCGACATCTGGTGGAAAGGCATCTCGGCTGCGCTGACCCGTTATGCCAATCTGGATGTGGTTCATTTTCCGGCCGAGGCGGCGCCCGCACTGGCAGGGCTCACCGGACGCAACATGCGGCTGCAGGTCACGATTCAGGAAGGCCAGCTGTGGATGACCGATGGCAACAAGAGCGTTCTGGTTGAGCCTGTTCATCGAATGCTGGCGGGGGTCGTGCAGGCGTGATCGCATTCACCCGGCCGGATGGGTGACCGCGCCGATCAAGGCGACGTCCTCTTCGGTGATCTCACGCCCAAGCGGGTGGCGCGCCATCGGCGCGACCGCGGCGAGCTCATGGCAGCTCGACCCTGGCGACTTTATTGACCCCACCTGGCAGTAGCTGGCGCGGTGTCAGTTTGGGAAGTCGCCGCGCTTCGTGCCGCACGCGATAAATTAGCTTCGATGGCGCGTCGCGCCGATTCGATCGCGTTTATCAGGTACTGGCCATAGAAATCGGGCAGACGCATTCCGACAATCGGTTCGCCAATAGCTTGCCCATCCGGTCCATAGAGCACGACCGTGGGCGTCAGGCTGACCTTGCGCGCCTGTGCGAACGCGCGGTGGCTGCTGCCTTGGCCGGCAAAGTCGATGAGTCTGGCATCGGAGTCGATGTTGACCTGGCGGTAAAGCGCCTTGTCCCCTGTTTTCGCATCGGCCGCCATCGGAACGATGTAGCGGCGTGCTTCTTCGCACCAGGTGCATCCTGCCTGGCTGTACAAGATCAGCAGTGGTTGGCCGTATGTACGCATGGCGCGCACATCGGCTGCCAGGTCGTTCGCATCGATCAGTGCGGGCGATTCGCCGAGTGCGTTGTTGGCGGATGCGGTGGCGACGATCATCGACATCAGCAGGCGCGGCAAAATGGCGTGTGAGGCTGGGACGTGCATGTGAGGCCTTGTGCGAAAGGACAGGGGGCTGAACCTCAGGGGAGGTCGCCAATCGTTTGACTCGGTGCGATGGTCGATCTCCGGTCGATGAGCCGATCGGTAATGCTTGCGCCGGCCCACATTCCGCCCAGTGCAATCCAGGCTGTCAGCGCAAAGATCGCTGCGCCGGAGACCCCCGCACCGACCGCGCAACCACCCGCGAGCACACCACCGAAACCCATGAAGACGGCACCGAAGATGTAGCGTGGCATCGAATAGGCTCCCTGAAAACCCTCCAGCTTGAGCTCGCGGGCGAGCAGGGCGGCAAGAAACGAGCCGAGGAAGACCCCGGGCACCATGCCCAGATCAAAGTTCAGCACCTGCCCTGGCGGCGAGAGGACCAGCATCAGTACATCAGCCGAAGGCGAGGTGAACGACAGACTCTTGATCGGCGAAGGGTCGAATGTGCGTGACGACATCTCGAAGGTGAACCACCACGCCAGCGCAATCGTCAGGCCGGCACCGATACCCCCGACCCAGGCCCAGGCACTGATCTTGTGGCGCAAGGCAAAGCACATCGCAGCAAAAAGCCAGCCCAGACCGAAGACCAGGCCACCTCTATGACCGATGCCCGCGAACGACAGCAGGTCGCGCGCATCGCCGCCGTCGATCGTCCACCACGCGCTGACAGTCTCGCGCAGCGGCGTCAGGATCCCGCCCATGGACGCCTGAGCGACCACGGCAAACACGAGGCCGGACAGCAGCGCACGCAGGTTGCCGTTGGCGGCCAGTACCAGCAGCCGACTCGAACAACCGCGCGCCAGAATCATCCCGATACCGAATAGCACGCCCCCGATCAGCGCACCGGAGATGCTGCCCTGACTCGCAAGCTGGCGCACATTGGCGGTGTCGAAGCGTCCGGTGAGTTGCAGAATCTGGGTGACGATGATCGCACCGGAGAAGGCGAGCAGCCAGATTGCAAGCTTGGGCCCGAGTTGCCCGTGGCTCACCTCGATGACCGCCGCGCGCAGGCAGAATCGCGACCGCTGCGCCAGAATGCCGAACAGCGCGCCGATCAGCAGACCACCCAGCGCGAGAGTGCGTTCTTCACCGATCCAGTCAATGATCGTGATCAGGTCCGGCATGCGCACTTTCCTCGAGCGGGGGTGTTACGTAGTTCGTTTGAAACTTCAAGCGGCCAGAATATCAATACAATTTAATCCAGCAGTGCGGGCGCTTGACGAGGCCACTTCAGCCTGACCGAGCCCAGTTGCTTAAAAGGCGGCTGCCTCTGCTTCAAGGTAGGCAATGCTCACATACTTGCCAATATTGCTTTCGAAGCCAAGGGTGTCGTTAGCCCGTTCGGCCACGCGCGGATCCTTGATGACGCGTTCGCGCGCGACGTCCATGCCCAGCCCTTCCTCGACGGCCTCGAGGCAGTTCTCGTAGATACCCTCGAACAGCGCCCTGTTCCAGTTCAATACCTGATCACCGGGTTTGCCGTGGCCGGGCACCCAGATTGCCGACCCGGCATTGCGTTCAAGTTCGTCAAAGAACTTGAAGGTTCCGACGTAGGATCCGTCATCCATGTTGGCGATGCGGCGGTCCATCGCGACGTCGCCGACATGGGTAAGGTCGTCCTCCACCACCTCGATGCAGATGTCACCCGGGGTATGCGCAGTGCCGTAGTGATGCACCTTCAGGGTAACGTCACCAAAGTCGAACTCGGCGCCATGTTCGACCGTGCGGTTTGGCGGAACGATGCGGGTGCCGACGGTGGCCTGATTGGTCCAGCGCTCCATCAGGCCATGCCACATGCTGCCGGCGACCCCTTCGATCTGCTCCTTCGAAACCGGGTGGGCATAGATCGGAAGTTCGGGGCCATAGGCCTCGACCAGTGCATGATTGGCGAGCCAGTGGTCGCCATGGTAGTGCGAATTGAATACCGCGATCACCGGCTTGTCGGTCAGCGCCCGGACCTGACGCAAGGCCATTTCGCCGATCTGGAGCGAGCCACCCGGATCGAGAAACACCACCCCGCGCGCGGTGATCACGAAGGTGATGTTGCTCATCATGCCCTGGTTCTCGGGGGTCGGAAAACCGTCAGTTGCATAGATCATCCACACATGTTCGGACAGACGTTGCGGCGCGATATCCGGGATCGGCGGACCCTTGATGAAGTCCTCGAGATCCGCGGCAAAGGCGGCCAGCTGCGGATAGGCGACGGCCACGCCGAGGCCGGCGCTCGCACCGATGCCCCACTTCAGGAACTGGCGGCGTGCGCACGCAGCATTGATCGATGAGCGGCTCATTGCTTATTCTCCATGAGCTTGTCAGGCGAGCCCCGGGTTGCTGTCCAAGCCCTTCAGAACCGGCATGTTGGGCTCACGCTGGGTAATCACCTTCTTGTCGCGAAGATGGCGGGCGACGACCTCCCAGACCGGTGCGCCGGAGTCGCGCGCCTCTTCCGAAACCGGCGCCCAGCCAGCCACCTTGTATGTTTTGGTGGGGTCGATCGGCTTGCCGGCGAGCATCATGTTGCTGATCCGCTGACCCATGCCCGCGCTCGGGTCGCAGGTGTATTGCATTCCGCCCACGCGCACCATGTCGCCGCCCTGCTGGTAGTAAGGGTCGGGGTTGAACAGGTTGTCGCAGACATCCTCGAGAATGGTCTTGATCATCTCGCCGGTCATTGAGGTGACCGTGGTCCAGGGATAGGTGATCGCGGTCTGGTCGAGCAGATGCTCCATCGTGATCGTGTCGCCCGGCAAGAGCGAGGTACCCCAGCGGAAACCCGGTGAAAAGGCGATCTCGGCGTCGAGTTCAGAGATCAACGCATCGACCAGGAGCTGGTCCCATGAGCCATTGAAGTTGCCACGCCGGTAGAGCAGTCCCTCGGTGACCGCGAGTTTCTCGCCGAGCTTCTCGATGAAGGGTGCGCGCACCTTGTCGATGAAGCTGGCCATTTCGGGATCGGCCGGGATGAGGTTCGAGAAGACCGGCAGAACCTTGTAGCGGAAGTCCGCAACCTTGCCGTCCTTGACCTCGAAGTCCATCACTCCCAGGAACTTGCCGTTAGATCCGGCGTTGGTCACCAGGGTCTTTCCGCTGGCGTTACTGACCACCGTCGGGGTCGGGACGCCGTCATGCGTGTGGCCACCGAAGATTGCGTCGATGCCGGTCACGCGCGAAGCCATCTTGAGGTCGACGTCCATGCCGTTGTGCGACAACACCACGACCACCTGGGCACCTTCGGCGCGCGCGGCGGTGACCGCCTGCTGCATCTCTTCGTCGCGGATACCGAAGCTCCAGTCCGGGGTCAGCCAGCGCGGATTGGCGATCGGGGTGTAGGGAAAGGCCTGGCCCACGATCGCAACCGGCACGCCGTTGATGTTCTTGATCACATACGGCTTGAACACCGGGTCTTCGAAGTCGGTCGTGCGCACGTTCTGGGCGACGATGTCGATACTACCGGCAAAGTCGTTCTCTTCGATCTCCTTGACCCGGTCGGCGCCGTAGGTGCTTTCCCAGTGCAGGGTCATGACGTCGACGCCAAGATGCTTGCAGGCATCGACCATATCCTGGGCATTGGTCCACATCGCCGTACCCGAGCCCTGCCAGGTGTCGCCGCCGTCCAGCAGCAGGGCGCCGGGGCGGCTCTCCTTCATGCGTTTGACCAGCGTGCTCAGATGCGCGAAACCGCCCACCTTGCCGTAGGTGCGTGCCGCCTCGACGAAGTCGATGAAGGTGAATGCGTGGGCTTCGATGCTGCCCGGTGTGATGCCGAAATGGCGTAGCAGGTGTTCACCGACCAGGTGCGGAGGCGAGCCCGCCATGGCGCCGACGCCCAGATTGACGTTGGGCTCGCGAAAGTAGATCGGCAGCAACTGGGCGTGACAGTCGGTCATGTGCAGCAGGCTCACGTTGCCGAAGCGGGGCAACTCGTACAGCTTCTCGGCGGCCTGGGCGGCGCGTGCCGGGTCGCTGTGCAGCGACATTCCGCCGGCTGCGGCGATGGCGAGTATCTGCAGGAACTCACGACGGTTCATCGACATGGAAGGACCCTTGTTCGTTGTTTGAATTGAAGCGCTGGTCGAGCACCAGGCGAGGCCTCCACCCGGGGGTGGAGGTAGGGCGGATTTCTACTTGTTGACCGGTGAGGCCGGATCGAACAGGTAAGCCATGACGTGCCTGATCTGCACCTCGGTCAGGATGCCCCCGAAGCCATTGCGCGGCATGTTGCTGCAGGCGTTGTAGGCTTTCGAATTCCAGAGCTTGCCCCAGGTGTACTTGAGCACATCCTCGGAATTGCCCCGCAGCTTGGCGTAGCCATGCAACGCCGGGCCGATGGTGCCATACGACTCATTGGCCGGATCGAGCCCATGGCAGTTGTAGCAACCGCCGCCATTCACGGTATCGGCGGTGTCGGTCCAGGTCAGGCCGCGGCCGCTCAGCGCGATCTTCTGACCTTCGCGCCAATCGCCACCCTGGTAGTAATCGCCATTGGCCGGCCACTGGATGGTTTTCATCTCGGCCTCCTCGAGGCGCTTCATGGTTGCGGCATCGGGCAGGTTCGGGCTCGAACAAGCTCTTTGCACCTCGTCCTGAGTCTGGCGGTCGAGCGACGCGATTCCATTTGCCTGGAACGAGGACTTCATCATGACTTCGATCGGGGTCGCCGAATCGGCGGCAATCGCGACCGAGGCGAAAAGCGCCAGCGGCGCAAGCATCAGTTTCTTCATGTCATCTCCTCGTTAGCGCTTGACGCCCGGCCACACGATCTCGCCACCATTGCCCTTGCCGGCCATGAAAGTCGAGAGTGCGATGGTCACGTCCGAGCCAAAAACGGGTTCCGCGGTGCGCTGCTGACGGAAGCAATCCCACAGACGATGCTGCATGGTCCAGAACTGCGAGTTCGATACACGGTAAGCCGGCCACGAGCCCCAGCCTTCGGCCGCACCCTTGGCCGTGGTGATGTTGGGCAAGGCAGTCGCGCGGATTCGCTTGTCGTCCTCGCCATGGCAGCTCGCACACGAAAAGTCCATGGCGCCGGTGCGGTAAAAGAAGGCCTGTTCGCCCAGGTCGTACATTGCCTTGACCTTGGGATGGGCGAGGTCGATGTTGATCGGCTTGCCGTTCGAGTTGGTCACGACATAGGCGACGAGGGCGGCCATCTTGGCGCGCTCCTCCCGGCCGAAATGACCCTTGATGATTTCGGCCGACGGAATGCCCTGCAGGGTCTCCATGCAATGCATCAAGCGCGACTCGAGATCCTGAACCCGCCCGGTATCGTCGAAATAGCGGGGCAATTGCGC
>JAEUNS010000021.1 GCA_016790005.1 Zoogloeaceae bacterium | reverse complement strand
CTCGAGAACCCGGCGATTGCCGCGCTGGGCTTGATGAAGCCGCTCGAGGCGGTGAAGAACTGCCGCACGGTCAAAAAGAGCGACATGATCCACAACGACTCGACCCCGGTGATCGAGGTCGACCCCGAAACCTATGTAGTGAGTGCGGACGGCGAGTTGCTGGTGTGCGAGCCCGCAGATGTGCTGCCGATGGCGCAGCGGTATTTTCTCTTTTAGGCGGGCCAGGGTATGGAACTCATTCACCACAGTCGCGTTGTCGCCAAACCTGCTCTCAAGCTTGTACGGAGCCCCATGATGTTGCTGCTCGAAACGCTTTACGCCGGTCCCGAGGCCGCCACCGAAAAACTCGAACTCGACTTCGGCTACCGCACCAAGAGCCGCCTGCGGGCTCGACTCGCATCCGGTGAGGAGGTCGGCCTGTTTCTGCCGCGCGGCACCATTCTGCGCGGCGGACAGAAGCTTGCCGGCAAGGACGGCCGCATCGTGGAGGTCGTGGCCGCGCCCGAGGATTTGCTCGAGGTGCGCTGTGCCGATGGCTTCGAGCTTGCGCGCGCAGCCTATCACCTGGGTAATCGCCATGTTGCGGTCGAGCTTGGCGAGGGGCGCCTGCGGATTCAGGCCGACCATGTGCTCGAAGGCATGCTCACCGGCCTGGGGGCCGAGGTGCTCGCCGTGCGGGCGCCGTTCGAACCCGAAGCGGGGGCCTATGCGCATGGCCATCAGCATCCGGGCGAG
Source organism: Zoogloeaceae bacterium (assembly GCA_016790005.1). Classification (GTDB taxonomy): domain Bacteria; phylum Pseudomonadota; class Gammaproteobacteria; order Burkholderiales; family Rhodocyclaceae; genus UBA2357. The sequence continues at coordinate 2,546 of JAEUNS010000021.1, read as the reverse complement.
GGCTCGAGCGGTGCGCGCATCCACATGATGAGCACGCACTGAGCGACGCGCGCGATGTTGCCGCTCGTGCGCTTGATGCAACTGGTGAGCCCCACCCTGCCGGTGGGGGCCTACACCTATTCGCAAGGACTTGAATGGGTCGCCGAGAGTGGGATGGTGCGCGACGAGGCCGCAGCGCGCGCCTGGATCGGCGAGGTGCTCGAGCACAGCGTGGCGCGATTCGAGGCGCCGCTGGTCGGTGCGCTGATGCGCGCCTGGGCGTGCGGCGACGATGATGAAATCGCGCGCCTCGATGCCGATTTCGTCGCCAGTCGCGAGACCAGCGAACTGCGTGCCGAGACCCTGCAGATGGGTTATTCCGCTGCGCGCCTGCTGCGTGATCTGGACGCCTTCGCCGCACTTGGCGACTGGAATGCACGCCTCGCCAGGCTGGACGAGCCGGCGTTTCCCACGGCCTGGAGCGCGGCGGCGTGTGCCTGGGAGGTGCCGGCCGAGCACGCCGTGACCGGCTATCTGTGGTCATGGCTCGAAAACCAGGTGATGGCCGCGGTAAAGGCGGTGCCGCTTGGGCAGAGCGCCGGCCAACGCTTGCTCTCAGAACTGGGCGAGCAAATTCCCGGGCTTGCCCGGCGGGCGTTGTCATTGCCTGAACACGAATGGAGCAACTTCACCCCGGGGCTCGCGATTGCCAGCAGCCGACACGAAACCCAATATACGAGACTGTTCCGCTCATGATGCGCTGGAAAGCAAAGCTTCACGCTTGCGCCCGGCGCCTGCATGGCTCACATTTGCCGACGGTGTTGCTGGCCGGGCAGGCTCCAAACCAGAAACGGGAGAACGCATGACTCAAAACAAACCCCAGGCGCTGCGCGTGGGCATTGGCGGACCGGTCGGATCGGGCAAGACCGCGCTCACGCTGGCGCTGTGCCGGGCGCTGCGCGACCAGTACAACATCGCGGTCGTCACCAATGACATCTACACCGCCGAGGACGCGCAGTTTCTGGTGCGCAACGAGGCCTTGTCGGCCGACCGGATCATCGGGGTCGAGACCGGCGGCTGTCCGCACACTGCCATTCGCGAGGATGCGTCGATCAACCTCGAGGCGGTCGACCGGCTCAATCGGCGCTTCCCCGGACTCGACATCATCTTCGTCGAGTCGGGTGGCGACAACCTGGCCGCGACCTTTTCGCCCGAATTGTCGGACTTGACGATTTATGTGATCGACGTTTCTGCCGGGGACAAGATTCCGCGTAAGGGCGGCCCGGGCATTACCCGCAGCGACTTGCTGGTGATCAACAAGATCGATCTCGCGCCGCTGGTGGGTGCCTCGCTCGAGGTCATGGACCGCGATGCGAAGAAGATGCGGGGTGAGCGTCCGTTCGTGTTCTCGAACCAGAAGACCGGCCTGGGCCTCGACACTATCATTGCGTTCATTAGGGAACAGGGCCTGCTGGGCGGCGGCCCCGAGCAGGCAAACAACGCGCTGAGCGCCTGAATACGAACGCACGCAACTGAACCCATTCATTCAAGCACGAGGACCAGACCATGAAGTACAACCGTCTTTCACTTGCAGCCTGGCTGACGCTCTCGGCCGGATCGGCGTTTGCTCATGTGGGCGAGCATGGCCAGGCCAGCTTCTTTTCGGGATTCGGCCACCCATTGGGCGGCCTCGATCACCTTCTTGCGATGCTGGCGGTGGGTCTGTTTGCCGCACGCCAGGTCGGCGTTTCGCGCCTGGCCGTGCCGCTGGCCTTTGTCCTGGCGATGCTCGCGGGTGCCGGCCTCTCGGCGCTGGGGGTCGAGTTGCCGGTTGTCGAGGCGGGCATTGCTGCTTCGGTGCTGGTGTTCGGGTTGCTGATTGCGTTTCTGGTGCGCTTGCCGGCCGTCGTCGCCTTGCCGCTGGTTGGGGTATTTGCGCTGTTCCACGGCCATGCCCACCACACCGAGATGGGCGACGGGTCGCTATTCGCCTATGTCGCTGGATTTGCCATCGCCACCGCCTTGCTGCATGCGGCGGGCTTCGTCATCGCGCGCTGGGTGCCCGATTCGCGTGCCGGCTTGATCGCCAAGCGCGTAGCCGGCGCCGGAATCGCGGGCGCGGGTGCAGTGTTGCTGGGTGGCTGATTCAAGTCGGATAGGCCTGTTGCTTGAGCCAGGCGAGACTGGCTGAAAGTGCGTCGATGCTCTTGGGGTGCGGTACGCTGGGTTCAAAGTGTGCGCTGTCGGGAAGCACGAACAGTTCGCAGCGGTCGCCTGCAGCGCGGGCGTGCTCGATGAAGGCGCGCACCGAGGCCTCGGACACCACCGGGTCGAGCGTGCCCTGCACAAATACGCTTGGAACCCCGACTGGCAGACGACGCAGCGGCGAAGTGTCGGCATAGTGCTGCGGATGACTGTCGGGCGTGCCGCCGAGCACAGGCTCGACCGCGGCATGGCAGCTGTCGGGCGGGCCGATGCGGTAGGTATCGAGGTCGCTGATGGCGGCCAGTCCGATCACGCCATGCACCTGCAGCGGGTCAGGGCGGTAGAGTTCGCTGACGTCCGCC
>JAEUNS010000458.1 GCA_016790005.1 Zoogloeaceae bacterium | reverse complement strand
GCGCTGGCGAATTACGAGAAGGCAATCCAGACCGCGTTTCGCGAGGTGGCCGATGCACTGGCCGAGCGTGCGACGCTGGCGGAGCAACTCGCCGCTCAAAATGCGCTGTTGAAGGCCGCTCAAGACACCCACCGCCTCGCCGACGCGCGTTATCGCGGCGGTGTCGACAGCTACCTGACCCTGCTCGATGCCCAGCGCACCCTGTTTGGTGCCGAGCAGGAGATGATCACCACCCGCCTGTCAGACGCGAGCAACCGGGTGGCGATGTACAAGGTGCTGGGCGGCGGCTGGAAGTAGCTTAGCGCTGTGCAGTAGTCTGCGCCCGGTCAGACCTTCACGGCCGGGTTCAGACTGTAAAGTCCGGTCAGGCGTGCCTCGGCCAGCACATGCCCGGCGATCGCCGCGCGAACCTCGGTGCCGCCAAAGCAGCCTTCGACCGGGCAGCGCTCGAGGTCGAGCGCGAACAAGGTGAATACATAGTGGTGCACCAAGGTGTCGTTCCACGGCGGGCAGGGGCCGTCATAGCCATGGTAGTCGCCGCGCATGGCTTCGTCCGCCGCAAACCACGCGGTGTAATCATTGATGCCCTGGCGCGAACCGAGTGCGGCCTGCGGACCGGGCTTGCCGGCGGGCGTCACTTCGCTGGAGAAGCTGCCTGCTGCAATCTCGTTGATGTCGGCGGACAGATCGACCAGCACCCAGTGAAAGAAGTCGACCCGCGGCAGGTCGGCCGGCACGCTGCGCCCCTCCTGATTCACATCATCGCCGCGGCTTGGCACGTCCGGGTCATGGCAGATCAGCACGAACGAGCGGGTGCCCGCGGGCGCGCCGGTCCATGCGAGCTGCGGATTGCGGTTGCCGCCCAGGCATACATGGCCGGTGTCCGCCGGAATGCAGAAGGCGAACTCGCCGGGGATGGCCTGGCCGTCGGCGAAGCTGTTGCTGGTCAGTTTCATCGTGTGTCTCCTTGCGTGGATGATTCGGTCGAGATTCTCTGGTTTAAGCCTTGGGCAGTCATTTTGCGGCTTCGCGGCGAAAATCGCGCACACGCATGCCCAACATGAAAAGGGTCGCGAAATAAGCGGCGATGCCGACCGCGACCAGCCCACTCAGGCGCAGCACCTTCGGCCAGGCGCTCAGTTGTAGCCATTGTGCCTCGTTGCCCGCGCCAAACCATAACACTGCCGCCAGTACCGCAAGCGCGACCAGCAGCCGCCCAAAGTACAGACCCCAGCCCGGCGCGGGTACATACACGCCGCGGCTGCGAAGCCCGCGGTAGAGCAGGCCGGCGTTGAGCAGCGAAGCCAGGCCGATCGACAGCGCCAGACCGGCGTGCTTCAAAGGAATGATGAAAGCAAGATTCATCAACTGGGTGGCTACCAAGGTGATGAGGGCAAACTTGACCGGCGTGCGAATGTCCTGGCGGGCATAGAAACCGGGGGCGAGGATCTTCACCAGAATCAGGCCGGTCAGCCCCACGCTGTAGGCCGCAAGCGCCGAGCGCGTCCTGAGTACGTCATCCGCGCTGAACGCGCCATGCTGAAACAGCGTGCTGATGAGCGGCACCGCCAGTAAGGCCAGCGCGAGCGCGGCCGGCAGGGTCAGCATGAGGGTGAGGCGTAGCCCCCAGTCGAGGGTGGATGAGAACTCCTGCGGGCGCTCGTCCGCATGCAGCTTTGCCAGGCTGGGCAACAGGATGGTACCGAGCGCAGCACCGAGCAAACCGGCCGGAAACTCCATCAGGCGGTCGGCATAGTAGAGCCACGAGACGCTGCCGCTCTCGAGAAACGAGGCAAAGATGGTGTTGATCAGCAGGGATATCTGGGCCACCGACACCCCCAGCATCGCCGGCAGCATCAGCCTGGCGACCCGCTTCACGCCGGGATCGGACAGCGAAAGGTCAAAGCGCGGCAGCAGCCCCAGCTTTGCCAGCGGGCGGATCTGCAAGGCCAGTTGCAGCACGCCGCCGATGAACACCGCCCAGGCCAGCGCAAGCACCGGGGGGTCGAACCAGGGCGCCGCGAACAAGGCCATGAAGATGAATGACAGGTTGAGCAGCACCGGGGTAAATGCCGGAATCGCAAAACGGCTCCAGGTGTTGAGAATGCCGCCGGCCATGGCCACCAGCGACATGAACAAGATGTAGGGGAAGGTGATCCGGGTGAGTTCGACCGTGAGCGCGAATTTCTCGGCGTCGGCGCTGAAGCCCGGGGCCGAGATGTAGATCAGGAATGGGGTCGCGATGATTCCGATCAGCGAAATCAGCGCAACCACCAGCGCCAGTGCGGTCGCGATGCGGCTGATCAGGCGTTGAGTTTCGTCGAGCGACTGGCGATTCTTGTACTCGGCCAGAATCGGCACGAAGGCCTGGGAAAATGCGCCTTCGGCAAACATCCGCCGCAGCAGGTTGGGAATACGGAACGCAACAAAGAATGCGTCGGTAGCGCCGCCCGCACCGAAACTCCGTGCGATCACGAAATCGCGGACGAAGCCGAGGATGCGCGACAGCATCGTCATGCTGCTGACTGTGGCGAGGGCGCGAAGAAGGCTCATGCTGGACTTCGAAAAAGTGCCAATCATAGCTCTTGCGGTCGCCGGCAGGCTCGATTCCATCGAAATCGCCCCGACTTGTGACTTGCATTAGGTGAGTACGCGCGCTAAAATCGCGAGCTTTACAGAACTCATTAACGGAAGATATTTATGGCCAATTCGGCACAAGCCCGTAAGCGCGCCCGTCAGGCGGTGAAGGCACGCGCTCACAATGGTAGCCTGCGTTCCCGTCTGCGTACCGCGATCAAGGCCGTGCAAAAGGCAATCCTCGGTGGCGACAAGGCAGCGGCACAGGTGGTTTACCGTAGCTCGACCAGCACCATCGACAGCATCGCCGACAAGAAGATCATTCACAAAAACAAGGCCGCTCGCCACAAGAGCCGCCTGTCGGCCGCCGTCAAGGCGATGGCTGCTGCCTGATTGCGAATACCCGGGTAGGCGCTGTTACCCGCGCAAGCGGGCGACAGTAAAGAAAGAGCGACCGCGAGGTCGCCTTTTTTTTGCTCGATTCGGGTGGGTGTGTTTAGTGACGCAAGCGGACAGGTCGATCAGATGCTTGCCTCGTCGCCAAGTGGCTCCATCTGAAGATTGTTGTCGTTCGCAAAGTTGATCATGAATTTGTATGCCAGCGGCTCGACGTCATAGAGTCGTGCATCGACCAGCACGGTTTTGTCACCGGTCAGATTGCAGCCGGGGCGCACGTAAGGCGAGTAGGTCATGCGATTATCCGAACCGAACGCCGACATGATGCCGCACAGGCGATCCGCCCAGTCGCTGGGCCGGAATTTCTTGCCTTCGCGGGTGACACCAATAATGACAAAGTTTTCGATCTTCTGATTCATGGGTCGTGACTTCAGGGCTGAGAGGGTGCCACCGGGCTGCCGATATGATTGTCCATGGCAGCAACATTCGCGCGGCGGATTTTAACAGAAATACGATTTCAGCTTTGCGCGCCGCCCGATGGCGTGCCCGGGCGCGGCCATGCCGGCGACGAGGCTGCGCCGGCAGCGTCCGTCCTATACATTACGCACTCTTTCGCTTAAGATTAAGGGCTTGTGATGCACGGCGGCGGTGGCCGCCGTATGCTTTTTTGGATCATACCGTTCGGGGTTTTTTCGATGCCGCATCTGATGAATACCTACTCCAGGCAGGCTGTTGCGTTCACCCATGGTGAGGGCGCCTGGTTGTTCGATGAATCCGGCAAGCGCTATCTCGACGCGTTGTCGGGCATCGCGGTGTCCACGCTCGGCCACAATCACCCCCGCTTGGTGCGTGCCATCGCCGAGCAGGCTGCCTGTGTGTTGCACACCTCGAATCTATATCGCATTCCCCTGCAGGAAGAACTTGCCGACCGGCTCGCAAGTCTTTCGGGCATGGACGAGGTGTTCTTCTGTAATTCGGGTTGCGAGGCCAACGAGGCGGCAATCAAGCTGGCGCGCTATCACGGGCACAAGAAGGGCATCGAGATTCCTACCATCCTCGTGATGGAAAACGCCTTCCACGGGCGGACCATGGCCACGCTATCGGCAACCGGCAATCGCAAGGCACAGGCCGGGTTCGAGCCCTTGGTAGCGGGTTTTGTGCGGGTTCCGTACAAGGACATTCACGCCATCCGCAATGTGGCCGAGCACAATCAGCATGTCGTGGCGGTGATGCTCGAAATGATCCAGGGCGAGGGGGGCATCAATATCGCCGACGATCGCTTTCAGCGCGAAGTGCGCCAGATCTGTGATGAGCGAGGCTGGCTGATGATCTGCGACGAGGTGCAGTGCGGTGTCGGGCGTACCGGAAAGTGGTTCGGTTTTCAGCATGCCGATGTCAGGCCAGACATCATGACGCTGGCGAAGGGGCTCGGCTCGGGTGTGCCGATTGGCGCCTGCCTCACCTCCGGACTGGCGGCAGGGCTGTTCGGTCCGGGCAATCATGGTTCGACCTTTGGTGGCAATCCGCTCGCCTGCGCTGCGGCGCTCGAGACCCTCGCCACCATCGAGGACGACGCGCTGATGAACAACGCCCGGGTAGTGGGCGATGCAATCCGCAGCGGTTTTCAGGAGGCGCTCGCGGGGCTGAAGGGCGTGCTCGATATCAGGGGGCGCGGCCTCATGATCGGCATCGAACTCGATCGCCCCTGTGGCGTGCTGGTCGGGCAGGCGCTCGATGCGGGTCTGCTGATCAATGTCACGGCGGAGCGTGTGATCCGCCTGCTGCCGCCGTTGATCTTCAGCGAACAGGATGCGCACAAAGTGGTTTCGGTGCTCGCCCCGCTGGTGAAGAAACATCTAGAGAGTTGAGGCCGGAGCATGAACACACTCAGGCACTATCTGCAGTTCAAGGATTTCTCGCGCCAAGACTATGACCATGTTTTTCAGCGCGCGCGCTGGATCAAGGACAAGTTCAAGCGCTACGAGCCCTACCACCCGCTGTTCGATCGCACCCTGGTGATGATCTTCGAGAAGGCCAGCACCCGCACCCGCCTGTCGTTCGAGGCCGGGATGCATCAGCTTGGCGGTTCGGCGATCTACCTGAACACCCGCGATTCGCAGCTCGGACGGGGGGAACCGGTCGAAGATGCTGCGCAGGTGGTGTCGCGCATGAGCGACCTGGTGATGATCCGCACCTTCGAGCAGGACATCATCGAACGCTTTGCGGCGAATTCGCGGGTGCCGGTGATCAATGGTCTCACCAACGAATACCACCCCTGCCAGATACTGGCCGACATCCTCACCTTCATCGAGCATCGCGGTCCGATTCAGGGTAAGACGGTCACCTGGATCGGCGACTCCAACAACATGTGCAACACTTGGCTGCAGGCTGCCGAGGTGCTTGACTTCAACGTGCATGTGTCGACCCCGCCGGGCTATGAAGTCGAGCCCGAGCGTGCCGGACTCTACGGAACCGACCATTTCGAGCAGTTCGCCGACCCACTCGAGGCCTGTCGCGGCGTCGATCTGGTTACGACCGACGTATGGACGTCGATGGGCTTCGAGGCCGAGAACGAAGCACGCATGAAGGCCTTTGCCGACTGGTGCGTGGATGCCGACATGATGGCTCAGGCGCGCCCCGAGGCCTTGTTCATGCACTGCCTGCCGGCCCATCGTGGCGAGGAGGTCACCGCCGAGGTCATCGACGGCCCTCAGTCGGTGGTGTGGGACGAGGCCGAGAATCGCTTGCATGCGCAGAAGGCACTGATGGAATACCTGGTATTCGGCAAGGTCTGAGCGCAGTTCGCAGCACCCGCTTTTAATTGAACCAGCGCGGCGTTTGCCGCATTGATGAACTGAACGGAAACGATCATGAGTGAAGTCAACAAGGTTGTGCTCGCCTACTCGGGCGGTCTCGATACCTCGGTCATCCTGAAATGGCTTCAGGATACCTATGCGTGCGAGGTCGTCACCTTTACCGCCGACCTGGGCCAGGGTGAAGAGCTCGAACCCGCCCGCCAGAAGGCGCTCAAGTTCGGCATCAAGCCCGAGAACATCTTCATCGACGACCTGCGCGAAGAGTTCGTGCGCGACTTCGTCTTTCCGATGTTCCGTGCCAACACGGTGTACGAAGGTGAATACCTGCTGGGCACGTCGATTGCGCGGCCGCTGATCGCCAAGCGCCAGATCGACATCGCGCGCATGACCGGCGCCGATGCGGTGTCGCATGGCGCAACCGGAAAGGGCAATGATCAGGTGCGTTTCGAGCTTGGCTACTATGCGCTGATGCCGGGTGTAAAGGTCATTGCGCCTTGGCGCGAGTGGGATCTGCTGTCGCGTGAAAAACTTCTCGCCTACGCCGAGAATGCGGGCATCCCGATCGACATGAAGCACAAGCAGGGTGGTTCGCCCTATTCGATGGATGCAAACCTGCTGCATATCTCGTTCGAAGGTCGTCACCTCGAGAACCCCGCGGCCGAAGCCGAAGAAGACATGTGGCGCTGGACCGTGTCGCCCGAGGCCGCGCCTGACGCAGCAGAGTATGTCGACCTCGAGTTCGAGCGTGGTGACCTGGTCGCGATCAACGGCGAGCGCATGCCGGCGCATGGGCTGCTCGCAAAGCTCAACGAACTCGGCGGCAAGCACGGCAT
>JAEUNS010000456.1 GCA_016790005.1 Zoogloeaceae bacterium | reverse complement strand
GCCAACCGCCGTGGTGTCGGCAACGGTGTTGTGAATGACGTTCGGAACGAGAACACCATCAGCCGGAACAGCGGTGGTGTACGCCGAAGCGACGCCAGAAACCAGGGTCGCGGCAACTGCAACAGCAAGACTTAGTTTTTTCATTAATTTGCTCCTTGATTACAAAATATTTACAGCCAAAAAGTGGTGCCAAACAGTTGTTTTGGAACCTGACCCTTTAATGGGACGCCAAAGCCATCGGCAACTAGCGAACTACCAAGGCTGGACCGACTATAACGACCAAGAACCCGGTTGGCAAGCCATGCAGCGTCATGAGACGTTAGTTTTTGCACGGATACAACACTTTTGCAAAATGCGAATTGGATCAATTTTCGCCTTTTACGTCTTTAGTCCGGCCAGAATTGTACCACAAACCTTTGATCCGGACCCAGTCGGTCCAGGCTTCGCCCTCCAGCGGCCGCTTGAGCCCCGGCACCGGCGCGCGGTAAGACATCTTGACCCGCACGCTGGCACGATCAGCGTCCTTGATCAATACTTCCTGTACCTCAGCGGACAAGTACGTGATCGCGCCGCTGCGCTGCAGATAGCGTTGCAGGCTGACATCCGGGCGGGTTGACGCCTCTTCGAACCCGAAGGCCGTGATGTGGTCCCCCACGACTCGCGCGTCCCAGTAGGCCTGGGCGCGCTCGCGCACTGCGGTTTCAGGGTCACCATAGCTGCCCGTCGTCGCGCAGGCGCTCAGGATCACGGGTATGGCCAGCGCTGCCAGCGCGTTGCGCAAGACCAAACGCCTTGAGTTGTTGACGGGTGATGAATCAGACATGCAGACATTCCTCCTTGAAAACCGGGCGTCGCTCAAGGTCTACGCGACGCCCGAATACTTGACGCTGCATGCACGAAGGCATGCTCACGATTTCCGCCCTTCACCCAGCCAGAAGGCCATGCGATGGAACCAGCGGGCCAAAACGCATAAGAGTTGCCTCTCGCGCACATCCAGCCAGGGTGGGCGATGCTCTTCTTCGAACGCAGTGACCTGCGCCTGAAGGCGGGCGATGATGTCGCGCGCCTCGGCAAAAGCCCTCTGGTGCTCAAGCAGCGAGGCCAGATCGCGATCATGAGCGGCGATGCGCGCAAGATGCGTGCGCTGCTCGGACTGCAACTCACTCTCGAGTCGTTCGAGTGCCTGCTCATAACGCTGGGCGAAACTGGTGTCCGAGGCCGGACCTGCAAGCACGATGAACTGGTAGACGTCCGAATCTGGGTGGGTAGAGAGCGCCGTACGTTGCTCGACCGGGGTGCGCATCCAGTCGGCCAGGAATTCCGAGCCCTCGATGCCGACGCGATGCGCATCCCAGGACAGCGGAACCCAGCCACTCGCCAGGAGCATCCACTCCAGGCTCGCCCGGCTGAAGAATCGCAGATGGGTCTGGTCGAGCAGACCCTTCTCGCGATAGCGAAAGCTGCCCTGACTCAACGACGCCACCAGCCCGGCATAGGTTATGTTGGGCACCGACACCACCAGGCGCGCCTGATCGCCCACGGCGGCCTTCAGCCGTGCCAAGACCCGCCCCGGATTGCGCAGGTGCTCGAGCACATCGGCCGCCAAGATGTAATCGAAGGCCTTGACCCCATCCAGGCCGACAAAATCAAACCCGTCCAGGTCGGCGACATGCATCGCGGCACACCAGTGGGCGGCCTGCTCGGCCATCTCGGGCACGTACTCGATGCCGGTTACAACGCAACTGCGCCGGCGCAGCTCACGGGTCATGACCCCGGCGGCAGTGCCGAGCTCAAGCACGCTGCTGCCGTCCGACACAAACCGCAGGACCTTGTTTGCGGTTTCGTTGCCATTGGGATCAATGGCGTAATCGTAGGGATTGCTCATTTGAGTGAATGCCAGGTAGCAGAAAGGCCGTCGTCAAAGTTGATTGCAGGTATCCAGCCGAGGTGTTCGCGCGCACGCCGAGTGTCGAGTATCAGTGCAGGGATGTCGAAACCCCGCGCCGGGCGATATTCCACCTGCGGCGGGGTTTCGCTCAGCGACGCCAGCCGCGCAAGGATCTCAGCCAGGCTGTGCCCCTCGCCCGCGCCGATGTTGAACACCGCCTCGTCGCCTACGTAAGCCGCGGCAGCGATGAAGGCGCGCGAGACGTCGTCAACATGCACATAATCGCGCACCACACTGCCATCCCCCCAGATCTCGACCGGCTGACCATGCTGGATGCGGCGGATGAACACCGGAATGACCCCTTGCTGCTGATCGTAGTGCCGCGGTCCGTAGGGGTTACCGATGCGCAGCGAGGTCGTGGAGAGACCATGCTGGCGGCGGAACAGTTCCGCGTAGCGCTCGATCATCAGCTTGGTGAGTCCGTACGACACGATGGGGCGCACTGGATGGTCTTCGCCCACCGGCAACACCTCGGGCACGCCATAGACGGTGCCGCCGGAAGAAGCAAACAAGACCCTTTCGATACCGGCGTCTACACAGGCCTGGAACAGGTGGATGCTCGAAACCACATTCGATTGCACATCATGGGCCATGTTGGCATTCGAACTGGCCGGCTTGGTGGTGCTCACCAGATGAAACACCCAGTCGGCGCCCCTGACCGCATTGCGCACAGCGACTTCATCCAGAAAGTCAACCGTTTCGCACTCGAGGCGGTCGGCCGGGGTCAGTGCAAAGAAATCCCTCACCACGTCACAAGCGCGCACGCTGTGGCCTTCGGACAGCAGCGCCCGCGTGAGCGAGCTACCGATGAACCCATTTGCACCGAACACAACGCATCGCTTGCTCATTCGCGCCCTCCGCGATTCCACAGATAATCGAGAATATTCCATTGCCACCACTGCGCAGGCGCCGCACGTACGTCCACCTCAAGTTCCGAGACTGCCGCGGCCATTACACTGGCGGGATCGTCCGGAAGGCGCGTGAAACGCCCCCGCAAACGCCGCGGTCCGTTCTCGCGCACACTGGCGAACACCGCGCGCGCTCCAGTCTTGGCCATTATCCGGTCGATTCCGCTAGGCAAGCTCAACTCGCCATCGAGAAATGGGTAGTCCATTTGCCGCCCGAATTCGGAATGGTAAGCGTCGAGCAACACGATCCAGATCTCCCCACGGCGCAAGCCTTCGTAGAGAGGTCGCATCGGATCGCCCAGGCTGACCCAGCCCCCCCGAAGCATAGCGCGAAGCGCAGATACCTTTTGACTCAGATAGCGCCGCTCGCAGGGCAACAAGTCGGGGTTGGCTTCATCGATGCGCATCGTCAGCATGCCCATCTCGAAACCGCGCGCGCCGAGTGCGGCAAGCAGCAGGACCAGCCGCGAATAGTGCGCCATAATCAACAGCACACCCTTGCCCTCGGAACGCGCTTCCTCTAGCGCCGCGACGTTGTCGACCGTCACCATACTCCCAAGCGTGCGTGCATCGAGGCGCGGCAGCAACCATGCGTCCATGACTTCGCGCGACAACATCAGGGCCTGCTCGCGGATGAGGTTCTCCCGTGCATCGGCGGTGAGCCCGGGCATTGCCTTGTCAAAGCCATTGCCCAGCGCCACCCGCAAGTCGTGATTGCTTCTTGCGTCCCGTCGCCCCAGAAGGTCAGCAAACGCATACGCAACGACGGGAGGAAGCTTTGCCAGAGTCGGATAGGTGATACGCAGGCGGAATTCCCTGCGCTTTTGCGAAATGCTCAACCCTGCCGCTCCCACTGGTGCGGCATGTACATGAAACCGAATTCACGCTTCGTCTGCAACACCCTGAATGGCCGGATTGCTTCTGCCATATCGATGACCTGCAAGCCCGTATCGTCCAGCAGGTAAACGCTCAACATGTAGTCGCCCGAGAGCAGCGGCAGGTCCGGTATACGCACTGCAATCCGGTGAAGGCCCGAACCCGAGAAGGCCTGTTCAGGAAAGTCAAAATGGGTGGCTGATCCGAAAACATTCTCACGGTCGTTGCGAGTGATCGCGAATCCGATATGAAACCTGCAGTCGGGATCGAAAATATCGACCTCAAAAATGATGCGTATGCTCTGGAAAGTGGCGATTGTGGCGGGATTGATGCCGTCCGGGGTTTCGATGAGCACGTCGGCAATTCGCGCCGGAATACTGCCAGCTCGCACCGGTTTTGATGCAGGCTCGCCCGTAAGTGCGCCCGATGTCTCGGCAAGCGCCGGCTTGTCCTTGGCACGTTCGTAACTTTCGTAGGCGGTAACGACTCCCTCGGTGTCGCCCGACTCACGCACTTCGCCATGATGCATCCAGATGGCTCGACTGCACAGGCTTCGCACCTGATAGAGATTGTGGCTACAGAACAACACCGTCTTACCGCGCTCGCGAAACCGCATGATGCGATCGAGGCTTTTCTTCTGGAAGTGCATGTCTCCCACGGACAGGGCCTCGTCGATCACCAACACGTCTGGATCAACCGCGGTCGCCGCCGAGAAAGCAAGCCGCATGAACATGCCTGACGAATAGGTTTTCACCGGCCGCTCTATCACGTCGGCAGACAATTCGGAGAATGCCACTACCTCGCGAATGTAGTCGTCAGTCTGGGAAGCGGGAATACCGTTCATCGCCGCCATCAGCATCACATTTTCGCGCCCGCTTTCCTCCGGATGAAACCCGGCCCCCAACTCCAGCAGCGCTGCGACACGGCCATGAACCTGTAGGCGTCCCACACTCGGTTTAAGGGTGCCAGCAACCAGCTTGAGGAAGGTGCTCTTGCCTGCGCCATTCTCACCAACCAAGCCGAAAGTTTCTCCCTTTGCGATGTCGAGCGTGGCAGCCCGCAAGGCCCAATGCTGAGCGTGACGCGATTTGCCCGAAAATATCTCGCGGATGCGGTCGAACGGGTTGGAATAGATGCGGTAGACCTTGCCAACGCCGTTCAGCGAAATCGCGCTCGCGACGTCGTTCATGCTGCTTCTCCCAAGGTAGGCTTCATCACCCGGAACAGCCAGATTCCACCGCAGCCCAGCAAGAGCACCCAGAACATTAGGGCGATCGCCACTGGCAATGGCCATGGCACCCCCAGCATGGCCGAATGATAGGTCATGATCAGCGGGGCGAAGGGATTCAGCAGGAACAGCCCCCGGAACGCCTCGGGCACCATTGTCATCTGATAGAGAATTGGCGAGGCGTAGAAGAAGAACTGCAACAACAGCGGCATGGCGTGCAACAGATCGCGAAAATGCACCGCAAAGACCGCGAGGGACAGACCCAGCCCCAGGGTGAGCACAATCTGCGCCAGCAGCGCGACCGGAAATAGCCATAGGAACTGTATGGTCAGGATACCTGCCCACGCCATCAGCACCACGCAGATCACGGTACCGACGATCTGGGTCAGCAAAGCGGCCGCGATCGCTGTGACCGGCAGAATCTCGACCGCAAACGCCTGCTTCTGCAGGAACTGCTCATGACCGACGATTACGCCGGTCGCTCGCGACAACCCCTCGGAGATGCTCAGCCATGGCAGGATGCCGGCCAACAGAAAATAGAAATAGCCGGCCTGGCTCGCGATCTCCGGTATCCGCACCTTGAAGATGAACGAAAACAGTACGTAGAACAACAACACGGTAAACACGGGCCCCATCACCGCCCAGAGCGCGCCAGCGAATGAGCCAGCGTAGCGCGACTTGACCTCGCGCCGCAGCCATACCCGCAACAACTGCCACGAAAACCCCATGTCGGCCCCTCAGTCCTTTCCGTGGGCAAGCAAACGATCCTCAAGGTAGTCCGCAACCACGGCCCCTTCAGCCTCCCAGTCGCTAGCTGCCGTGGTTGCAAATCCGCCCGCAATGATGTGTTCGCGCAACTGTGCATCTTCGAGAATTCGCACCAAGCCGTCGGCGAGGGCTTTAGGCAGAGAGTCGCACAACACCGCGTTATCGCCGTCCCGAAGCAGCCATTCGACGTTCGGGCCGCGATTCGACACCACCGGGCAACCACACGCCATCAGTTCGAGCGGCAACAGCGACAGGTTGGTGAATGACAACACCAGGGCTACATCGCACTGGGCATAGAGCTCGGGCAAGGCATCGAGTGCAACCACGCCAGCGTTGAGGTGCGGAAACGGAACTTCGAATTCCGAGCTGTCCCAGCCAGCCAGGACGAACTCGACATCGGGCAAGCGCTTGTACACATGGCGCAGTGCGAGCAGGCCTAGCTCAAAACCTCGCCGGGTCGTGACGTGGCGCGCATAGAAGAACACCCGGCGCGGTCCGGGAGCGCGCGGCAAGGGATGATATCGGTCCTTATCAAACGAGAAACTGAACGCGCGGGTCGACATACCGTATTCACGCGCAAGCTTCTCGGCCAGCCAGCCGCCCGCCGTCACCGCATCGAAACCCATACGGTAGGTCTGCTCCGCAAACGCATACTCGCTGCCATGTGCATAGAAATAGGGTTCAAAGTCCTGGACGAAATATAGCTTGTGCGCGGCTGCCGGAAACCTATCGGCCCAATATGCGGTATCCCAGGACGTCGCGACCACGACGTCGCAGGGGGGCATCTCGTTCGCCCCGAGAAACACTTCAGCCTTGAGTCGGACGAAGTGTTCGTTGATCATCTCCGCTGCCTGGGCAGCATTAATGAAAGCGCCGCGCTCTGAAACAAAGATGCGCACGACAAACCCTCGAGCCTCGAGCATCGCCATCATGCGGAAGATGTTCAGGTGCCCACCACTTCCGATCGAGAAACGCGGAATGATCCAGTTCATCGAACGCGGAACCCTCGCACCGGGCAAAACCTTGACGACCAAGTCATCGACCATGTGATAGGTGCGAAAGACGCTGCGTCGACTCGCAAGTGAGATAGCACCCGACTCGCGCCCAAGTAGCCGATCGAGAATCCGAATGGCGGTATAGCGCACTGCGCCGAATAAGCCCATCTGGGCAACTCGACCCGCGAACAAACGGGTCAAGCGGTCTATTCTTTTTATTGACATTACTACTCACAACTCTGAAAAATTGTTTGGCAGGGCAATTCGCCTAGTGCAGTCCAACCTGTCTAGTACATCAAGCTCGTTGCATCGCCTTGTCGCGCGAGAATGCGCGTGCAAGCCAAGCCGGAAGAGACGACTCCCGCGCCCCCAGATAGCGTCCAACGAGCTTGGCCGCGCACAAAAAAGGCACGCCTGCAAAGGCCTTGAGCCGCTCGAACCGGGGCCGCGAAGAGCAGACGACCCATCCCCAATCCCGCCCCGTGAGGTAAACCCAGTCGCGAAGCAGGCGCGGAATCGAGGGCAAGAGAATATAGCCAAATAAACGCGCCAAGGCCCGTGATTCATCAAAGCCACGCTGGGCGGTTTCGAGCACCCCGAAATCATGCGAATGAAAAACACAGGCATCGGGTGAATACGCCTTTGCGTAGCCGGCTTCGATCACTGTCTTGGCCCAGATCTGGTCCTCGGCGAAATCGACATCTGGAAATGGAATCTGCTCCCAAACCGACCGACGCAGGCAGGAATTGTTGTTTGAGAAGAAATGCAGAAACTGTCGGTACCCCACGTCGTGCGCATAGCGAGCGGGATCGTCGTTTCTGACCATGCCCGCAGTGACGCCAAAACCGGCGAAATGGACTTCAAGTTCGCGGGTTGTAACTATGCTGGCACTGCCATAGGCGAGGTGCCTACCGAACGCCCCCGCGACATCAGGCGCCATATCGGCTGCATCAACGAGGTTTAGCAGCCATTTTGTGCCCACCGGGCAGGCATCATGGGTGATGAATACAATGAACTCACCCGAGGTGAGCTGCGCGCCAAGGTTGCGGGTGCGACCATGCCCAAAGGAACTCGATGAGATTTCCTCTACCCGACAGCCGATGCTGCGCGCGAACGCAACGGAGCCATCACTTGAGCCCGAGTCGATCACAAGTACCTCGAACGGCCATGGGGCCTGCTGAGCCATCGTAGATTCGAGAACAGCCTTGAAGCATTCTCCACCGTTCTTAACCGGGATGATCACTGAGGCTTTCACTGGGTCGCCCCCTCGACCGGACGCGTAACCACTGCGGGTTGCTGCGCGAGGCGATCCGCTTCCAGCTCGCTCAAGAAATCGCTCACCCGGCGCATCTTGCCCTTGAGTTCCTCGCCGATGCCGCGCAAATCGGCCTCGGTATCGAGCACACGCGGCGTCAGAGTCACGAGCAATTCTGTTCGGACACGGGTGTTGGTCGTTTCGCCGAAGAGGTTCCCCAGAACCGGTATATCGTGCAGATACGGAATCCCCTGGCGCCCCTGGGAATCGTTGTCGCGGATCAGCCCGCCGAGAACAATCGTTTCGCCTGAGCGGGCGGAAATCTTGCTCGAAACATAGCGTTGCAGGAAGGAACGCTGACCGGTGGCCACATCGACGCTTCCGATGTCGGTGACCACCTGACTCACGTCGAGAAGAACAACTCCGCCTGCATTGGCGCTGGGGGTGACGGACAACTGTACGCCGGTGTCCTTGTACTCGATCGAGAAGCGCTCCTGGCCCGTGTCGCTAATGGTCGTCGATGACCGAACAGGTTGCTGATCCCCGACATGTATTTTGGCGGTCTGATTGTCCAGCACCAGCACGCTCGGGCTCGAAATCACCTTCAGGAGCGACTTGTCCGCGAGCGCATTCAGAACTAGGCGCACATCTCCAAGCGGATTCGTGATCGAGTACGAGAATCCCGGCTGAGCTGGCCCGATGTCGCCTACCGTATTCAGATTCAGCGAACCCTCGCCGGTATAGCGACTACCCACCCCCCCCTGAAAGAACCACTGCAAGCCATACTTAAGTTCGTCGTTGAGCGTAACCTCGATGATGCTCGCCTCGATCAGGATCTGGGTGGGCGCCTTGTCGAGATCCCGCAGCGCGGCCTCGATCTTGCGATACTCGTTACCCGACGCGTAGATCAGGATTGCATTATTGCTATCGTCGGCGACGACACGGACATCGGGCATAAGGTCTACAGCCGTCACCGGACGGGCCTGGATCGCACCCGACTGGGCATCGGGCACCGACGACAGGGTCGCCCCCGACCCAGTTCCAGCGGCAACTTGCTCAAGCCCGGGCGCCACGCCCGAACTCACCGGCCCCGCAGCGGCCTTGGACTGGCCACCAAACACCGCAGAGAGCAGTGAAGCCAGATGCGCGGCCGTGCCATTTTGGACCGGATAAACAAACAACCTGGATTCGGCAAGGTTCTCACGGCGCACATCAAAGCGCTCGATCCAGGCCCTGAACTGATCGAGGTAGTGCGCCCGCGAGGTCACCACCAAGATTGCATTCATACGCTCGATACCGATGAAACGCACGACCCCTGCGAGCGGCCCTCCGACGCTGATCGGGGCACCGAGTCCGACCGATTTGTCTGCCTCGCCCGCAACGGTATTGCCCGTCTGGCGGGGGTCGTCGGCGATCGCGCCGCGCGCGGCGGGTGCTGCGTTTCCCGATGATTCAGACATTAATAGCGACAGCGCCGACTCAGCCTCCTTTACCGAGAGGTTCTGCAACGGGAACAACCCGACCGACATTCCCTTGAGCACGTCGACATCAAACAGCCGAACAATCTCCATCCATCCGTCAAGTTGCGTGGCGGTACCCGAAAGGAGGAGCAGATTGCGAAATCCGTCGACCCGCACGAATGCATCCGGCTTGGCCACCGGCTCGAGAATCTGTGACATCTCTGCTGCACCAATGTACTGCAGCGGCACAACGATCACCCGCTTACCGGACATACGGGTGCCCGGCAGGCTCAGCGCTGGTGCAATATCGCGCACTGCGTCGGCGGTGCCGATGTGAAATACGCCGCTGCCATCCTGCACCGCGGCCAGCCCGTTTGCAGCCAGCAATGACTCCATGACCGGTAGCACCTGGCTTCGCTCAAGGGGGGTTGCGGTTCGGATGGTGACATTTCCCGCCACCGACTGGGTTATGACATACGGCAGGCCAAGCACATCGCCGAACACCGCATGGATGACGTCGACGATAGGCGCCTGCTCGAACTGGAGCGACACTGCCGCACCGCTGACCGAAACGCCACC
>JAEUNS010000406.1 GCA_016790005.1 Zoogloeaceae bacterium | reverse complement strand
CTGCCCGGGCTCGACTGGCAAACCCGTAAAAGCGTGTGGTTCAAGGCACTTGAAGAGGCCGGGGTCACGATCGAACTGAATGCGCCCACGCGCGAACACCTGCCCGAGTGGATTGCCGAACGACTCGCGCGCCAAAAGCAGTCCGCCGACCGGAACGGCCTGGTATTCATCGCCGACCATGTAGAGGGCAACCTCCTCGCGGCTCACCAGGAGATTCTCAAGCTCGGCTTGCTTTACCCCGAAGGCGAACTAGCCCTGAGAGCCATACAGGACGCGGTGCTCAACGTCGCCCGCTACGACCTCGACATGCTCCGCGACGCGTTGCTCGAGGCCGATCCGGCGCGTTGCGTGCGCGTCCTCGAGGGTTTGCGAGCCGAGGCCGCGGCGCCACCGCTGGTGCTGTGGACGGTCGCAAACGAGATCCGCACCCTAGCCAGCTTGCGCGCCGGGCTCGACACCGGCGAGTCTCTTAACAACCTGTTCCGCACCGAGCGCATCTTCGACGACCAGCGCAAACGCAAGCTGCAGCAGCTTCTGCCGCGTCTCGGGCGCAATGCCCTGGGTGCTGCATTGCTGCATGCCGCGCGCGTGGACCGCATCGTCAAGGGAATCGCAAGTGGCGACGTATGGGACGAATTGCTGCGCCTCGGCCTGCGTCTCGCACGCCGATAGCCTGCGCCGGCCGCGTGTGCTTGCTGCGGGATTGCGCCCGATGTCGTATATTCCATAGTCGATCAGAACTCTGAGCACCACCCGGAACATCATGGACATTGAGCTCTACATGCAGCGCCTGGGCCGCCAAGCCCGAGCAGCCTCGCGCGCACTCGCGGCGGCGTCAACCCACGTCAAAAATACGGCCCTGTTGGCCATGGCGGCCGAGATCCGACGCAGCCGCGACGATCTGCTCACGGCCAATGACCGCGACCTCGACGAAGCCCGGGCCGCCGGGCTCGACGCCGCACTGATCGACCGCCTGACGCTCAGCGCAAAAGGCATCGAGGCCATGGCAAGCGGGCTGGAGCAGGTTGCAGCCCTGCCCGATCCGGTCGGCGAAATCAGCGATCTCAAGCGCCGCCCCTCGGGCATACAGGTGGGCAAGATGCGGGTGCCGCTGGGCGTGATCGGCATCATCTACGAAGCGCGCCCCAACGTGACCGCCGACGCCGCTGCGCTGTGCCTGAAATCGGGCAATGCCGCGATCCTGCGCGGCGGCAAGGAGGCCCTGCACTCCAATCAGGCGATTGCAGCCTGCGTGCGTGCCGGTCTCGCGACAGCCGGCCTGCCCGAAACCTCGGTGCAGGTGGTAGAAACCACCGACCGGGCCGCCGTCGGCCGATTGATCACGATGCCCGAGTTCGTAGACGTGATCGTGCCACGCGGCGGCAAGGGCCTGATCGAGCGAATCTCGCGCGAGGCACGGGTGCCGGTCATCAAGCATCTGGACGGCAACTGCCATGTGTATGTCGACAGCGACGCCGATCCGGCCAAGGTGGTCCCGATCGTCGAGAATGCCAAGACTCAACGCTACGGCACCTGCAACACCACCGAGTCGCTTCTGCTGGCAGAATCGGTCGCGGCTCACTTCTTGCCGGATATCGGGCACATGCTGGTGAAGCACGGCGTCGAAATGCGCACCTGCCCAACCGCGGGGGCCTTGCTGCGCGATGCCGGCATCCCCGCCAGCCTGCTGACGGCCGCAGTCGAGGCCGACTGGAGCGAGGAATACCTTGCGCCGATCATTTCGATCAAGGTCGTGGCCGACCTCGACGAGGCCATCGCGCACATCAACACCTTCAGCTCGGGCCATACTGAAGCGATCATTACCGAAAACTACACCCGCGCACTGCGTTTTTTGCGCGAGGTGGACTCGGCATCGGTCATGATCAATGCCTCGACCCGCTTTGCCGATGGTTTCGAATACGGGCTGGGAGCAGAGATCGGGATCTCGACCGACAAGATCCATGCACGCGGGCCGGTCGGACTCGAAGGCCTGACCAGCCAGAAGTGGATCGTGCTGGGCAACGGCGAAACCCGCGCCTGATCGCCCGGCATGAGTGCCGCGCTCGAGCAGACCCTGGACGAGTCGACGCGCGCCCAGCTCGATGAATTCTGCGACGCGCTGTGGCTCGAAGACGGCCTTGCCCGCAACACAATTGCCAGCTATCGGCTCGACCTTGCACTGTTCGCCCAACACCTCGGGCGCACCGGGGCCAGCCTTG
This sequence comes from Zoogloeaceae bacterium, assembly GCA_016790005.1. GTDB lineage: Bacteria > Pseudomonadota > Gammaproteobacteria > Burkholderiales > Rhodocyclaceae > UBA2357. Next base: position 1,719 of record JAEUNS010000406.1, on the reverse strand, counting down.
CGGCCGCGACTGAGACCGATCTGATCGCCTACCTGGCCGACTTCAGCCGGCGCTCCCGGGCGAACAGCCAGCGCCGGCTGATGGCAAGCTGCCGGCGCTACTATCGCTGGCAGTTTGCGCGAGGCCAGATCAGCATCGACCCCACCTCACGCATCGACCCGCCGGGGGCGAGCCAGCGCTTTCCCAAGTCGCTGAGCGAAGCACAGGTCGAGGCATTGCTGGCCGCCCCCGACCCAGGCACCGAGCGCGGCCTGCGCGACAAGGCGATGCTCGAAGTGTTGTATGCAACCGGTTTGCGGGTTTCGGAGCTCGTCGGGCTGAAGATATTCGAAACCAATCTGGATCAAGGCGTGGTTCGGATAATGGGCAAGGGTGGCAAGGAGCGCCTGGTACCACTCGGCGAAATGGCGATCGAAACCCTGCTGAACTATCTGCGCGCAGCAAGGCCTGATCTGCTTGGCGGCCGACGCTCCGACCATGTATTCCTTACCCGCCTGGGCGCCGGAATGTCGCGCGAGATGTTCTGGCGAATCGTGAAGCAGTATGGCGCTGAAGCCGGGATTGCACGCGAGCGGCTGTCGCCCCATGTGCTGCGCCATGCATTCGCGACCCATCTCATCAATCACGGCGCTGACCTTCGCGTGGTGCAGATGCTCCTCGGGCATGCCGACATTTCAACCACCCAGATCTATACCCATGTTGCGCGAGAACGGCTCAAGACATTGCACAGCCGTCACCATCCCCGCGCCTGAACCCAATTTTCGCCGAGCGAAAACATGAGTCGTACTGACCAGCATGCTCCGGAAACACCGGCCACCCGATTTCTGAAGTTGCACAAGATTGCGTTTTCAACACATCTTTACAATTACATTGAACACGGCGGCACTGCATTATCCGCAAGGGAACTCGATATCGCCGAGCACTCGATCGTCAAAACCTTGATCATGGAAGACGAATCCGGGCAACCCCTGATCGTGCTGATGCACGGTGACTGCAAGGTTTCAACCAAGGAACTCGCCCGACAGGCGGCCCGAAAACGCATCGATCCATGCAAGCCGGAGGTCGCAAATCGCCACTCCGGTTATCTGATCGGCGGGACATCGCCTTTTGCAACTCGCAAGAAGATGCCTGTTTACATTGAAAAAACAATACTCGATCTGCCCTTTATTCATATCAACGGAGGGCGTCGCGGATTTCTGGTGGGCATTCATCCTCATGATCTATTGAAAGTGCTCCCGGCGAATCAGGTTTCGGTGAAACTCGCCTGACAGTCGCGCGCCTGTTGGATTGGAATTTTCATTTCATACCGGGTTAAGTTTCTTCGGTAACAGATATTCACCATTTCCATCATTACCTGAATTCTTCGCAATCATTTCCAAGTCAATTCATTGATGGCACAATGCCTTTCATGAGCAGGCAAACTTCTTTTTGCCCTGATTCCCAGGCAGCATGTGAGGCCGCCGAGCCCAATCCATTCGGGCTCGAAACCTTAATTAGCAATCGCCGGGGCAACCGACGCCGCACTTCGGTCAAATCAGCACCAGCGCAAAACCGGTTTGAATGCCAAAACTGTCGGTCTCTGGCATTGCCTGTTTTTTGAATAATCCGAACCGTCCCTCTGGAGTGGATATGGACCTGAACACAATGTCGCTCGCAGAGCTGCGCCGCCTACAAGCCCGGGTTTCTAACGAAATCCAGAAACGCAGCGATGTCGAACGC
>JAEUNS010000388.1 GCA_016790005.1 Zoogloeaceae bacterium | reverse complement strand
GCCACATCCGAAACCTGGAAGGACAAGACCACCGGAGAGCGGCGTGAAGCGACCGAATGGCACCGGGTCGTGTTCTTCGGGCGGGTCGCCGAGGTTGCGGCCCAGTACCTGCGCAAGGGCAGCCAGATCTATGTCGAAGGCCGACTGCAGACCCGCAAATGGCAGGATAAGGACGGCCAGGACCGCTACACCACCGAGATCCGCGGCGACGAGATGAAGATGCTGGGCAGTCGCCAGGGCATGGGCGGCGATTCGGCCGGTGGCTCCCAGGACGGCGGCTATGACGCGCCGCGTGCGCGCCCAGAGCCTGCGCGGGCACAGCCTCAAGGCGCGGCTCAGCGCCAGGAGTCGGCGCCCGCCAAGCCCGCCTTCGATTCGTTCGACGACGACATCCCGTTTTAAAACAGAATAAGCAAGTTTTCTATTGGTAGAGGCCCGCGATCCCTGGTGTTTGCGGGCCTTGTCAATTCGTGGAGCGTCGTTCGGTACCATAAGGCCTGTGACGGTATGACTCCTGCCTGAGCGCATGGCAATTCGATTCTGGGCTGCTATATTCAAAGCAACCCGCATTGCCCGGCACCCGCCGGCTACCAGACCACTTCAGCGAATATGCGATGCACCATCGGGCCCGCGGCGCCCTTGCGCTGCGCAGGCATCGAATCGGGGCGTGCCTCGCCGGGGCCTGGGCCAGACTCAGGAGAGCGATCCAGATGTCACGCAAGGCCTTGTGCATGGGCATCAACGACTACCCCGGCACCGCGAGCGATCTGTTCGGCTGTGTGAATGATGCCCATGACTGGGCCGATGAGTTGGGCGCGCGCGCTTACACCGTCGACATGTTGCTCGACAGCGAGGCCACCCATGGCGCCATGACCGATGCGCTACTGCGGCTGATTGACGAGGCGGTTCGTGGCGACTCGATCGTCATCACCTATTCGGGGCATGGCACTTGGGTGCCGGACAGCTCGGGCGACGAGCCCGACGGACGCGACGAGGGCCTGTGCCCATGGGACATCGGCAGCGCCGGGCCCGTGCTCGATGACGACATCCGTGCAATCTTTGGCCGGCGTGCCGCCGGGGTGCGCATCCTGCTGATTGCCGATTGTTGTCATTCCGGCACGGTTTCGAAAGGCGACGATGGCGATCTGGACCCCGGCGCCAGTCGCGCACGTTTCCTGCCGCCCGAAGAATGGATGCTGGCAACCGAACTGCCCGCGCTCAGCGCCCGTCCGCCCCTGCTGGTAAGCGGCTTGCGGCGCACGGGTGGAGATCTGTTGCTTGCCGCCTGTCGCGATAGCGAATATGCCTGGGACAGCAGCTTCGGCGGCCGCTCCAACGGCGCATTCACCCACTATGCACTCAAGACCCTGCGCGAGCGCAAGCCCGCCACCTATGCGGCCTGGTTCAAGGCCATCGGTAGTCATCTGCCGACCAACCGCCTGCCGCAGTCGCCACAAATACTGGGGTCTGGTGCGGCGCAACGCTTCGGGATATTCGAGTGATCAGATGCCCCGCCTGCGTATGCGAGTCCTTGAGGTGACGGAGCGAGGCGTGCCAGTGGGCAAGGCAGCGTCCGGGTTTGGCCTCCGGCAGGCGGCTCGATGACAAGCGTGAACAAATCCGGAGACTTTTGATGCCCGCCAACGCCGAACAGATCAGGAGTTTCAAGCTGCAACTGCCCTTGTCGCGCGAGGGCGACCTTCAGGCGCCCAGCTTGCCCGAGGCGCTGACCAGACCGGGGAGTCGCGGGGCATCCGGCGAGGCGCAGGCACTACTCGCCATCACCAGCGTCAAGGCCAGCTATGAGCTGGCGGCTGCCTCGCGCAGCATGACCGCACCGGTCAGCGCCAGAGCACTGCTCGAAGATGAATTGCTGGCGCTCGAGGCGGAAGACGGTAGCACCATCTTCATCCGTGCCGACCGCCTGCGCGCCGATCTCGAGCGGCTTTACCCTGAAGCCATCGATGCCGATGGCGAGATCGACCTCGCGCTGTTTCGCGACCGCAACGACACAAGTCGCGGCCTGGGCTCGTGGATCTGGCGTCGCCTGTCGGTGCTGCAGTTGAACAGCGATGCGATCATCGAAGAGGCGCGCCGACAGGCGACCGAATGGCTTGGTGGGGCCGTGGCCGAGCGGCTCGCGACCAGACTCGGCGATCAGGCCGTGTTTGCTGCATCTCAGCTGGGCACCAAGGCGTTGATGGCGACGATCGAGAGCCGTCTCGCGGGTGATCATGGCCTGTACCAGTGGCGTGGCGGCGATCTCCTCGAGGGTGATCTATGTTTGCCAGGTGATGCCCGGCTTGCATGGAACGACGAGCCGGCACTGGTCTTCATCCACGGCACCGGGTCGGGCACGATCGGTTCGTTCGGAGATCTGGCTCGCTCGGAAGACTGGCACGCATTCCGACGTGCATTCGGCGAACGGATATTCGGTTTCGAACACCGAACCTTCTCCGAGAGTCCGGTGGACAACGCACTCGCACTCGCAAACTGCCTGCCGGTCGGCGCGCGCATCAGCCTTGTCACCCACTCGCGCGGCGGGTTGGTAGGCGACTTGCTTTCCCTTGGCTCGCTCAACCCGGCCGGCGACCTGGTGCGGGACTTTCGACGCGAGCCACGGCCGGACGAAGAGGAGGCCGAGGCCGCCGATGCGAGCGGCGAGTTGCGTGCGCTGAGGGAGCGCACCGCTGAAGAAGAGCGGGCCAAGCTGCAAAGTTTGATCGAGCTACTCGATCGCAAGGCCCTGCGGGTCGAGTGTTATGTTCGGGTTGCCTGTCCGGCGGCAGGCACCGCATTGCTGTCCGACAACCTCGAGGTTTTTCTGTCCGGCCTGCTCGCGCTGGTTCGCAAGCTCGGTGCCTGGGGCGCAGGAGCTGTAGCCGGCATGATTGCCAGCCCCTTAGCCGGGGCGGTCGTTCGTCGTTCGGCCGACCAGGGCTTGCAGATGCTCAGCCGGATCGTGCTGGAGATTGCCGCCAAGCGCCTGCAGCCGCAGTTCGTGCCGGGCATCGAGGCGATGCTTCCCGATGCGCCGCTCGGGGCCTTTCTCGGGCGGGCGCCGCGTACTCAGGGCGTGCGCATGGCGGTGATCGCCGGTGATGTCGAGGGCTCCGGCCTGCTCGGGCGAATCGGGGTGATGTTCACCGACTGGATGCTTTTCGATCGCGCCGACAACGACCTGGTGGTCGACACCGCCTCGATGTATGGCGGTCTGGTGGCCGCAAACGGTGGGCATGCCTTGTTCGACCAGGGTGAAGAGGTCAACCATTTCAGCTATTTCCGCAACCCGCGCACTCGCAGTGCCTTGCGCGACTGGCTGCTCGACCAGAACGCGATCGAGCGCCATGGTTGGGCGAACCTGCCCTCGCCGACCTCGCTGGCCGAGGCTGAGCGAGCCGGTACCCGGGGCAAATCGGCCGCTCCGCCAGACGATAGCCGCCCGGTGGTGATCCTCCTGCCCGGCATCATGGGCTCGCACCTTGAGGTCAACCGTCGCACGCCGGACGAGCCCGGATCCGGAGACCGGGTGTGGATGGCGCCACTCGACCTGGTGGCAGGTGGCTTGCGCAAGATCGCCCGTGGGGCGTCCGGGGTTGCCCCCGAAGACCTGGTGAGCCTCGGCTACGGCAAGCTCGTGACCCATCTCGAGGCCAGCCACAGGGTGATCCGCTTCCCCTACGACTGGCGCCTCGACCCGCGGGATGCGGCAAAGGCGCTCGCCAGCGTGGTTGAGGCGGCCCTCGCTGCTCATCCCCACCAGCCGTTGCGCCTGCTTGCGCACAGCATGGGGGGGTTGGTGGCGCGAACCTTCATTGCCGTGCGGCCCGACCTCTGGAATGCCATCGCTGCCCGACCCGGTGGGCGGCTGCTCATGCTCGGCACTCCAAATCATGGCTCCCACCTGATGGTCGAGACCTTGCTCGGCAAGTCCGAAACCATACGCCTGCTGGCCCGGATCGATGCCCGGCACGGGCTCCAGAGCGTGCTCGATATCGTGGCCGGGTTCAATGGTGCGCTGCAATTGCTGCCCGAGCCGGGTTTCAGCGACACCGCTGGCCCGCAGGCCAGGGATTTTCACGCCGCGGACACCTGGCCCGAACTCGCAGAGCGGAACAATGACTTCTGGTTCGGTAAGCGCCTCGCCGGGCTGCCAGACGAGCTCGACCTGAAGGCAGCAGGTGAGTGCTGGAAGGTCATTCGCCAAGGCGACGAGTTCATCCGCTTGAACGCCGACCGCGTCGCATACGTTTATGGCCAGGCCGAAAATACGCCATGCGGCATCCGGGTCGGCGAAAAAAGCATCGAGATGCTTGGCACCCCGCATGGCGATGGTTCGGTCACCTGGGCATCGGGCAAGCTGGATGCGTTGCCCGACGAGCGCTGCTGGTTCATGCCTGCCGATCACATGGGCCTTTGCTCAACCGCGAAATACTTCGACGAGATCAGCTCGCTTCTAGCCACGGGCGTGCCACGACGCCTGGGGCATCTGCCGGTCGCGCGCAGTGCTGCGGCTGCGCCGGTGCGCGCCTACCAGCCCGGACCGGCGCCCGGCTTCCCGAGCGAAGAGGGCCTGATGGTGCAATTGCTCGGCGGGCGCCCGCGCACCCGGCTGCCGCCGTCGGTACGCCAGTCGCTGCGCGTGTCGGTGCGCGCGATGGACCTGCGCTTCGTCCGGGTCCCCTTGCTGTGCGGTCATTACCTCGACGATCCGATTTCCGGACCCGAGGCCGTGATCGATCAGCATCTGGTCGAATTCGCGCTCAGCCGCCGCCACCGCCTGGGTGTGCATGCCGGCGAGATCGGGTCGGTGTCGGTGGTGTTGATGCCGCGGTGCCGCGAAGACATGCTGCGCCGTACTGGACGGGGTGCAGTCGTCGTCGGCCTGGGCGAAATGGGCAAGCTCACGAGTCGTGCAATCACCGAAACGGTTCGGGCCGGTGTCTTGCGCTTGTTGCTGCACTCCGAAGATCGCTGCGCCGAGGCCGGCGGAGGCAGCAGTGATATCGCCCGCGACCAGGTCGAGTTGCGGCTCGCAAGCCTGTTGATCGGTTCCAACTCGACTGCGCATCTCTCGCCCGATGAGTCGGTGAAGGCGGTCGTGCTGGGCGTATGCGAGGCCAACCAGCAGTTCGCGGCCGGGCTGGAGTCCGATCACAAGACCGCGCCAGAAGGTGTGCGCAACCCTGCGCGGGTTGTGCACCTCGAGTTCATCGAGATCTACCGCGACGCGGCAATCACCGCTGCGCGCGCGGTGCGTGTGTTGCCACAGGTGCTTGCGCGCGACCTGCAGCGACTCAAGCTGCGGCTGGAGGCCGACCAGGAACTCCACTATGGTGAAGGGGTGCGTACCCGCCTCTCGGTTTCGCCTGCGAGCGGCTACTGGCCGAGGCTAATCGTTACCGATGCCGATGCGGCAGACTCCGAATGTGGGCCGGAGTGTTATCAGGTGCACACCTCATCACCTTTCCCACCCGAGATCCAGCGCGCCTTGCTTGCTGGCCGAAGCGCTGCGGAGGCGGGCGCTCTGGTGACGGGGGGGGCCGAGCCTGCGCCGCTTCGCTACGCCCGGCGCTTGCGTTTTACCTATCTGGGGCAGCGTGCGCGGGCCGAATCGATCATCCAGCAGCGACAACCCGGCGTGGCCGAGACCCTGGTGGCCGATGCGATCGCCAATACCCGCTATGTGCCCGAAACTGGCATCGGCACGACGCTGTTTCACCTGCTGGTGCCACCCGATTTCAAGGTCTCTGCACGTGAGTCGAGCAACCTGTTGCTGGTGGTCGACGGCACGACGGCCAATCTGCCGTGGGAGATGCTCGAGATCGATGGCGACCCGCTGGTGTTGCGCCGGCGCATGGTGCGACAGCTGGTATCGACCCGGTTTCGCCCCGCAGTGCGCACGACCCGCACGCGCACTGCACTATTGATCGCCAATCCGTCCACGCGAGGCTACTACGCCCAGTTCGGTGGGCCGGACTGGAAGCCGTCGACCGATGTCGCCGGCAGGGTTCGCCCGGATCGGCTACCTTCGCTGGCTGGCGCCGAACGCGAGCTGCAAAAGGTGTTGCCGATACTCGAGCGGCGGGGGTACAAGGTCGAGAGCACCGAGCCCGACGCCTTGTGCGGCGATGTGTTCGGGCGTTTGTTCCGGCGTCCATATCGCATCATGGTCGTGTCGGCGCACGGAATTTTCCAGGTGCGGGCACGCGATGGCGGATTTCGCAGCGGTGTCGCCCTCTCCGATGGCCTGGTGTTGTCGGCCGCCGAGATCGGGCTCATGGAGGTGGTGCCGGAGTTCGTCTTCCTCAATTGCTGCCATCTCGGCCGGGCCGATGCGGCACCCTCGGCTGCGGGCAACCGACTGGCCTACAGCCTCGCGCGCGAACTCATCGAGGTGGGGGTGCGCTGTGTGATCGCGGCCGGCTGGGAGGTCGATGACGATGCCGGCTGCACTTTTGCCGAGGCCTTCTTCAAGACTTTCGTCGAGGACAACGAGAACTTTGCCGAAGCCGTCTTTGCCGCACGCTGCCAGGTCCGCGATCGCCATCCGGACAGCAATACCTTCGGTGCCTACCAGGCCTATGGCGATCCCACCTTCCGCCTCGAGATCGAAGAGCGCTCTGGCGCTGGCACGGGCTCGCTGGTCACACCCGAAGAGCTCCTCGACTGGGTTGCGGGCCTGCGTGTCGACGCGTATCAGATGAAGACCGGTGGCATGCGCGGCGGTGCCCCTTCTCTCGATTCGGTGGCCGGTCTGGTCGATGCGCGGCTGCGCGATGTGCCGGGCGGCTGGGTCGAGCGCCCCGATGTGCAGCAACACCTGGGTCTTCTGTTTGCGGAATATGGGCGGGCAGGCTTCGCGCGTGCGCGGCTTGCGCTTCAGCGGGCGATCGCCGAAGAGGCCCGCAGCGGCGTGGTCGCGCTCATCTGCATCGAGCAACTCGCAAATATCGAGGCGCGCGAGGCCATGGCCTTGGCTTCGGTGCCGGGGCAGCGCGAAGAGGCATTGCGGCTGATCGAGATCGCGATCAAGCGCCTGAGCGAGCTGGTGCGGATTACTGGCGCCGATCCGACCGGCAGTGTGGCAGATACTTCCGCGACAGCAGGTCGCCCGGTCAATACCGAGCGCCTGTCGATTCTGGGCAGTGCCCTGAAGCGCAAGGCCATTCTGCTTGCCATCGGCGGCGAGAAATGGTCCGAGGTCGGAAAGGTTCTGCGCGCGGCTCGGGATGCGTACCATTCGGGCGAAGGCAGCCCGGAAACCGGCAGCTTCAACCCCTATGCGCTCATTAACCGGCTGCAGCTCGACGCCTTGCTTGGCGAGGTGCCGGACGATCTGGAAGTCTTGATCGAGCGTTGCACCGCTGCCGCGCGGCAGCGCTATGCCGAGAGTTTTGATTTCTTCGATGCCGTCATGCCGGTCGATGCCGTACTGGCGAGCTTGCTTCATCCAAAGGCCGCTCTCGAAATGATCGATGAGCGCACCGGCAAGCCGGTTTCATGCTTCGACGGCCTGGCCGTTCAGTACCACACCGCAATCCGCGATCTGTCGCCGAGTCCGCGCAAGTTCGACTCTGTGGTCGCGCAGCTTCGTCATTTTGTGACCCTGCTGCGCCTGCGCAACGCTGCCGGTGACAAAGAACGCGCGGGTGCGCTCGAGGCGCTGGCCGTGCGGCTGTCGCCCGACTCGGATGCCAGCAGGCGGGAGGTCATCGCTCCAGCTGAAAAACCAACTGTGGTGGAAGGCGGCGAGCAAGGCCCAGGCGCTCGCAGCGCGTCGGCAGCAAAGGCTCGGTCGCGCGCGCGCAAGCCCCCCGGGGACGGCTGAGCGGGGTGGCTTGACTGCCCGCCGGGTCACGCCAATAGATACTGCCACCTGCTCCAGATCGGTCTTGCTGGCTTGGTCTGCAACTGAGGCCTTCCGGCTACGATTCCGTCTGACGGGCCGTGAGGGCATTCTTCATGCGGCGCAAGGCTTCATCGAGGGTGCTTCGGGTGCACGCAAAGTTGAGCCGCACGAAACCGGGCATGCCGAATGGGGCGCCGTCCGACAGGCCGACACCGGCCGCCTCGAAAAAACCCGCCGGATCTGCGAGCCCGCTGGCGCGGCAGTCGATCCAGGCCAGGTAGGTCGCCTCCGGCGCCGTGGTCGACAGGCCGGGCATCGCGGCTACGGCGCTCATGACCCGTGCGCAGTTGCCGCGCAGATAGTCCAGCAACGCCAGGCGCCAGGGGTTGCCGTCGCGGTACGCGGCTTCGGTCGCGACGAGTCCTAGCACGTTCGGGGCACTGACCAGGCCGCGCATCGCGTGAACGTAGGCGCGGCGAAGACCGGGGTCGGGAATGATCGCGAAGGCGCAATAGAGTGCTGGCATGTTCCAGGTTTTCGAGGGTGCCATCAGGGTGATGGTGCGTGCGGCTGCGGCCGCGTTCAGACTCGCGATCGGGCGGTGCGGATGGGCTTGGTCCAGCACCAGGCCACAATGGATTTCGTCCGAGCAGATCACCAGATCGCGGCGCTCGGCGAGCCCCGCAAGCCAGCCGAGTTCTTCATCGTCGAACACGCGCCCGACCGGGTTGTGCGGATTGCACAGCAGCATTAGGCGCGTGCGTGGCCCGATCGCGGCTTCGGTCGCCGGCCGGTCCCATTCCCAGCGGGCGCCTTGCAACACCAGTGGGCGGCTGACCAGCCTGCGGTCGTTGTTGCCCGGTGCGGTGAGAAACGGCGGGTAGATCGGGGTCGCGGTGAAGACTTCGTCGCCGCTATCGCCGACCGCGCGGCAGGCGATATTGAAGCCGCTCACCATGCCGGGCAGCCACACCAGCCAGTCGGGCTCGATGTGCCAGTCGTGGTCGCGCGCGATGCCTGCAATAACCGCGTCTACAAGTTCAGGCCACGGGGGCGTATAGCCGAACACCGGATGTTCCAGGCGTTTGGCAAGCGCCTCGCGGATGACCGGGGCGACGGCGAAATCCATGTCGGCCACCCACAGCGGCAGAATGTCGCGACCTTTGTATCGACCCCACTTTTCGCCGGGTTGCGTGCTGCGCTCGATCGGGAGGTCGAAATTGAAATGAGTTGTCATGGCGGGGCTCCGTGTTGGTCGCCAGTGTAACCCGATGTTGAAGCATTCGTCCCCGACCGTCCGGTGCGGCTACAATGTCGCCAAAAGTGCTTAATGCGCAGGAGGAAGGCAATCGTGGAAGGTGTGACCGCCCATCCGGACGGAATATTGGCGCTGGATTCGGGCTACTGTCGCGACACGCTCGCGGCGATTCATCTGGTGATTCATCAAGGACAGGCGGCGGTTGTCGATACCGGCACCAATGCGTCGGTGCCGCGCGTGCTCGCCGCCCTCGGAGCGTCGGGCATTCCGCCCGAGCGGGTTCGCTGGGTCATGCTGACCCATATTCATCTCGATCATGCGGGTGGTGCGGGGAGCCTCATGTGCGCGCTGCCGAACGCAAAGCTGCTGGTGCATCCGCGCGGTGCGCGTCACATGATCGACCCGACCCGACTGTGGGAGGCAACCGCGGCCGTGTATGGCGCGGAACAAACGTTCGCGCTCTATGGTCGGCTCGCACCGGTTGCGGCCGAGCGCATCGTGATGGCCGAAGACAATCTGCGGATCGAGATGGCTGGGCGGCACTTCACCGTGCTCGATACCCCGGGGCACGCCCGTCACCACATCTGCATCTGGGACGAGACCGCCCGCGCGTTCTTCACCGGCGACACCTTCGGTCTGTCGTATCGCGAGTTCGATGTGAACGGCCGAGCCTCGGTGATTCCCACCACGACCCCGTCGCAGTTCGACCCGGATGCGCTGCATGGGTCGATCGATCGCATGCTGGCCTATGAGCCCGACGCGATGTATCTGACGCATTACAGCCGGGTCACCGATGTGGCAAGGCTGGGCGGAGATCTACATAGGCTGATCGACACCATGGTGGCGGTGGCGCATGCTGCACGCGGCGATGGGGTTGCTCGCCATGTCGAGATTCTTGCCGGCCTCGAGCAAATCGTGCGTGAAGAGGCCGAACGCCAGGGCTGGAC
>JAEUNS010000337.1 GCA_016790005.1 Zoogloeaceae bacterium | reverse complement strand
CTTGCCGCTTTCGACCAGGTCGGTGATCCGGCCCCGATTGCGGAACGGCTCGCGGGTGACGGTGGGGTAGTAGATCAGCTTGGCGCGAATCTCGTCGCCGATGAATTCGTTGGTGGGCAGGTGATTGTTGATGAAGTCGGTGTAAGCGAGCTCCGAAACGGTGCGTACGCCATGAATCAGCACCACCTTGTCGAAGCGCGCATAGGTTTCGGGGTCCTGGATCACGCTCAGGAACGGCGCAAGCCCGGTGCCGGTTGCGAGCAGGTAAAGGTGCTTTCCGGGCTTGAGGTCATGCAGCACCAAGGTGCCGGTGGGTTTTTTGCTGACTACGATCGGGTCGCCCTCGCGCAGGTGTTGCAGACGCGAGGTGAGGGCGCCGTGTGCGACCTTGATGCTGAAGAACTCTAGATGCTCTTCATAGTTGGGGCTGGCGATGCTATAGGCCCGGGTGAGCGGACGTCCTTCCACCTCGAGCCCAATCATCACGAACTGACCGTTCTCGAAGCGCAGGGCACGATCGCGAGTGGTGCGAAAACTGAACAAGGTGTCGTTCCAGTGATGAACACTTATAACGCGTTCAGTTACAAGATTCGTCATGATCTTCCCAGTGGTTATTTGACTGGTCGAATGATAGAGCGCTGGTGCTTATTCGCTAAACGCATTATTGTGATATCTGTCATCGAAAAAGAATATATGCGATATACCCTGCGCCAGCTTGCTGTTTTTGCCGAGATCGCTCGCAGCGAGAATGTCTCGCAGGCCGCGAGAGTCCTGAGTCTGTCGCAATCGGCGGCGAGCACGGCAATGGCCGAGTTCGAGCGACAGTTCGACATTCAGCTCTTCGATCGGGTAGGCAAGCGTCTTCACCTAAACGATCGAGGTCGAAAGCTGCTGCCGTTGGCACTGGAGCTGCTCGACCGCGCGGCCGAGTTCGAGAGCATGCTGCGCGGCGATGCGTCGATGGGTGACCTGCGCATTGGGGCGACGCTGACAATCGGAAATTATCTCGCCACCCTGATCGTGGCCGAGTTCCTGCAGCGTCATCCCGAGAGCCGGGTCGAGCTGCATGTGTATAACACCGCGACGGTGGTCGAGCGAATCAGCGAGCATCGCATCGATCTGGGGATGATCGAGGGCGAGTGCCATTCCTCCGAGGTCGAGGTCGAGCCGTGGATCGAGGATGAGCTGGTCGTTTTCTGCGCACCGGGACATCGCCTGGCGTTGGCCGGGCCGTTGTCGCTCGACGAGATCGCCCACGAGTCCTGGATCTTGCGCGAACCGGGCTCAGGCACCCGCGAGACCCTGGAGCATGCATTGTGGCGGCGTGGATCGAACGTGAACGTGCGCTTCGAACTTGAGCACACCGAGGCGGTAAAGCGCGCGGTGGAATTCGGGTTGGGCATTGGTTGCATATCGCGACTGGCCCTGCGCGATGCGTTTCGCCGTGGCAGCCTGGTGCCGCTGGCTGTGCCGGAACTCGACCTGCGCCGAATGTTCCAGTTCGTGTGGCACCGGGGAAAATACCGCAACGAGGCAATGCGGGTGTATCTCGAACGATGCAGAATGCTCACCCGCGGCCTTCGCCGCAGTGACGAAATCATGATGCCAAACGTGGCGTGAGCGCGCGCCAACGCTCGGAGTGATTCTAAGGAGAAGGCATGCCCTGGAAGCTGCTTGTGGCGCTGTTTCTGTATTTTGGTCTGGGGGCCTGGCTGACGGCGACCCTCGGGCCGGCGGGCAGCGGGCTCGCGATTTTGATCACGACCGCCTGGCTGTGGCTCACCGAGGCCCTGAACGTGAGCGTGACCGCACTACTGGTGCCGCTGCTGGCAACCGCGAGCGGGGTGCTGCCGTTCGATCAGGCGCTGGTTCAGTTTGCCGACCCGGTGATCTTCCTGTTCCTGGGTGGGTTTGCGTTGGCAGCCGGCTTGCATCGCCAGGGGCTGGATAGCTGGATGGCGCACTGGGTGATACGCCGGGCCGGAAACCGGCTCCACCGCGCGGCGCGCTGGCTGTTCTGGCTCACCGCCTTCCTGTCGATGTGGATCAGCAACACCGCCACGGCGGCGATGATGTTGCCGCTGGCCCTGGGTTTGCTCTCGCCGCTTGCGCCCGATCGTTATCACTCCACCTATGTGTATGTGCTGCTTGGCATCGCCTTCTCGGCCAACATCGGCGGCATCGGCACGCTGGTGGGCAGCCCGCCCAATGCGATTGCGGCCTCGAACGTCGGAATCGGTTTCGCCGAGTGGATGATGTGGGGCGTGCCGCTGGTTCTGGTGATGATGCCGCTGATGGAGTTTGCGCTGCGCCGGGCGCTCAGGCCCGAACTCGATGTGCAGATCGCGCTGCCCGAGGCGCGGTTGGAATGGAGTCGCAAGCACGCGCTGATGCTCGGGCTGTTTGGCCTGGTCGTACTGTTGTGGATCGTCGGGGCGCCGCTCGGCGCCTGGCTGGGGATCGTGCGCGGCTACGATGCGGCGGTCGGGCTGTTGGCACTGGTTGCCCTACATGCCTTGCGCCTGGCGCGTTGGAAAGATATCGAGCGTGGTACCGACTGGGGCGTGCTGATGTTGTTCGGTGGCGGGCTTACCCTGAGCAGGGTGCTCGACAGCAGTGGCGCGGGCGCATGGTTAGCCTCGCAATTGAGTGGTCCGATCGAATTGCTGCCGGCGCTGGCCTGCGTCGCGCTGATGATCGGGTTTGCAATGTTGCTGACCGAGGTGACCAGCAATACCGCGAGCGCGGCGCTGCTGATTCCGCTCTTCATCGGCTTGGCGCCACATGTCGACAGCGTAACCATCGCGGTGCTGGTTGCGGTGGGTGCCTCGTGCGCATTCATGTTGCCGGTGGCTACTCCACCCAACGCAATCGCTTTCGGCAGCGGTCACGTGCCTCAGCGGGCGATGATTCGCGCCGGGCTGATGCTGACCGCGGTGATTCTGCCCTTGTTGATCGCAGTGGCCGCGCTGGTGCTTTGACCGGCGCGGCCTCTGCGTTTTTTCAGGCCTGGGGGCTGCCGTCGAGCTTTGCCACCAGCGCTGCCGTCGGGACAGCCGTGGGTACGGGTGTCGTTGCCGGTGTCGTTGCTGGTTGGGGTGGAAGCACTGTCTGAGGGGCACGCTCCGGCATGTAGGCGGCTACCTGGCACAGAATGCTCGCGATGTAGGGCACGCACTGCAAACCCAGAATGGCCACCCACAGATGGGCTTCGAGATCGGTCGCACCGCGTAACACCAGCAGCGCAGTAGCACCCGAGATCAGCGCGAACAGCATCAGGCCTTCTTCGCGAATCGGCCCGAAGAAGGCCAGCGCGCCGCGAGCCCGCCAGCCCTTGGGGGTGCGCACGAACTCGCCCTTCTTCTTGAACAGCCCGGCAAACACCCCGCGTGCGATCGCATGGGCGAGCCCGACCGACAGGATAGACGCGCCGAGAATGTCGACCCAAGGCGCATCCATGGTCTTGCGATACAGAATCGGGCCCAGTGCTGCCTTGAAGATCATGAAGCCCAGCACCGGCAACGCGAGCGCGGCCACCGGCAAGCCGAACGACTTGGGGGCGAGCAGCATGCCGATCGTCCAGGCAAGGCTGCCCAGTGCAAACACGAGTTGCAGCGCATCACCCAGCCAGGCAAACCAGCCGGTCAGAAAGTGATAGCGCTGGGCCAGGTTGAGCTTGCTTCGCCCCAACATGGCCGGCAGGTGTGCCTTGAGAATCTGCATTGCCCCGAAGGCCCAGCGGAAGCGCTGGGTCTTGATCGCGGCAAAGTCTGAGGGGGTGAGCCCCTTGCCCAGCACATGGTCGACATAGCGGGTGTCGTAACCCTTCTCGATCAGGCGCAGGCCCAGTTCGGTGTCTTCGCAGATGCACCATTCCGACCAGCCCCCGACCTCCTCGAGCGAGCGCCGCCGTACCAGCGTCATGGTGCCGTGCTGGATCAGCGCATTGCGCTCGTTGCGGTGGTGCATGCCAATCCGGAAGAAGCCGTCGAACTCCCAGTTGCACATGCGCCGGAACGGGTGGGTTTCCCAGTCGCGATGGGCCTGCGGTGCCTGGACCACGGCTACGTCGGGTTTGTCGAAGTGCGGAATCAGGGACGACAGCCAGTCAGGCGATACCACATAGTCGGCGTCGACCACGCCGACGACTTCGGCACGTGGGTCGGTTTGGCGCAGCCCGAAGTTGAGTGCGCCTGCCTTGAATCCTGGCCAGTTGTCGAGATGGTAGAAGCGGAAGCGCTCCCCGAGCTCGGCGCAGCGGGCCTCGAGCGGCTTCCACAAGGCCTCATCCTTGGTGTTGTTGTCGAGCACCAGTACTTCGAAATTGGCGTAATCCATTGCCGCCAGGCTGTCGATGGTGGCGATCACCATCTCGGGCGGTTCGTTGTAACAGGCGAGGTGAATCGAGACGAAGGGCTGCTGCTCCGGCGCATGCGGTGGCAGGGGCGTGAAGCGACGCTGCCAGGTGCGTTTGAACATCGCCTCACCGAATTCGAAGCCATGTGACAGCAGCACCGCGATGGTGAGCGCGGTGGCGGTGATGAGCAGCGCAAGCCCGACCAGATCTCGCTGCGACAGGTAGTAGTCCACTGGCACACTGGCGCCGATCACGAGTGTCGCAGTACAGGCCTGAACCAGCGCGAGCAGCCACAGGCGCCCGAGGATGCTCCACTCGCGCAGGAAGAAGGCGATCAGGAACATCGGAATGAACGCGATCGCGGCCGCGGTCAGTGCCTTCTTATGCCAGTGGATATCCTGGTAAACCACGCCGTCGAGCGGAAACTTGGCCACCCGCTCGGCGTTGAAGATGCCCCAGTACGCACCAGCCCAGCCTTCGACCTCGATCTTCCAGGGCTGATCGATTGCCTCCATGATGTAGTAGTCGAGTTTGGGCGTGCGCGGGTGAGCCAGGAACTCGCGGATGAAGCGTGCCGAATTCTCGACCGACGCGACGGACACGGTCTGCTCGTCACCGAGGCTCGGAACCGTCGGCCCGTTGCTGGGCCAGCCGATTTCGCCGATCACGATTTTCTTGTTCGGGAAGGTCTTCGCCAGCTCGTCGTAGCGCATGAGCGCATAGGTGACGGCTGACTCGACGGGCACGCCCTCGTGATAGGGCAGAAGGTGGACGGTGATGAAGTCGACATGCTTCGCGAGCTCGGGGTTTTTCAGCCACACATGCCAGGGCTCCGCAGTCGAAACCGGGGTGTTCTGCCGCCTGAGGGCCTTGCGCGCGGTGTCGAGGTGCACCGCCAGTTCCTCGAGCTTGAGGTCGCCACGCAGCAAGACCTCGTTGCCGACGATCACCCGCTCGATGCTCTTGAGCTTGCGCGCCGCCTCGATGACGCTATTCACCTCGCGTTGGTTGGCTTCCTGATCGGTCGATATCCATGCGCCGGCAGTGACGTCGAGGTTGCGCGCGGACGCGAGTCCCACGATCGAGGGGTTGTCGGTGATGCCGTAGGTGCGAATGCGCTCGGAAGAAATCGAGAGCAGGTCGAGGTCGCTTGCGATCTGTTCCTCGCTCGGAAAAGTCCCCTTCAGCGGGCTCTGGTCGCGCTGGTAAGCACTGTAGGCATAACCATGGATGCTGCCATCCGATCCGGCGAAGTCGGAACCATGGTTGATCTGTTTCCAGATGGCGTATTGGCCGGCCGCCACGAGCAACGCCAGCACGAGTGCGACGAGTAGTCTGAACATCAGTTTTGATACTGTTTTCATGGTGTGGCAAGTGCTCTGCGATAATTGTCGAGTGCCGGGTCAGCTTGGTAGTTTGTGTTGCCGTGCAACAGCAAATGCGGGATTGATTGTCTTCGCTTTGGCATGTAGTCCGGCTTTTTCACAGGGCCTAAATTTTATTCTTTTTTTCAGTGTGTTAGTGTGCGGTAAGAGGCAAATATTGCAACTCTTCTTGACCAGTCTTCGTGGGTCTGTTTTTCAAGGATAAAATTTGAAAATTAAATATGTTTTGTCGAAATGCTATAACACGGCACAAGGTTTGGCAGTGCTTTCGCTGTTGGTACTGGTGTTTGCTCTTGTGGGGCGTTATGGGTTGATGGAGTCGGGATGGCTGCCTGCGGAGTGTGGCGGTTCACTGGCCGAAGGGGTGCAGGGTTGGTGCGGTGCAAAATGGGCGCTGATCCAGTCTTTCGTTCATCAGCGCCTGGGCTGGGTGAGTCTTGTGGCCGGCGTGCTGGCTTTCGTCACCCGCTCCAGGCTGCTTGCCTTGTGCGGCTGGTTGATCGGTATCGCGGGCCTGGTGCTCTACAGCTTTGACTATGCCGCCGTCGGTGCGGTGCTGTCACTGCTGGTGCTGGCGCGGCATCTTGCGCAGGAAGGGAATGGAAATCAACAATCCCACCGCGAGCCAAGCGAGCGCCTGGGGGTTGAACGGCTCTGAGACCCAGCGTCCGGTCACACTCAAGGCAATGATCCATGCGCAGACCCGCTCCTCGATTCCTGCGGGTTCGTTCGCAACCCATTGCAAGGGCGCAAGGCACAGCGCCGGCACGAGATAGAGCAGGGTGGGAAAATCGCGATAGCGTGGGTCCATGACCAGCAACAAGGCAGCGACCGCAGCGGCGAACAGCAGTAGTCCGCGGCAAAGCGGCAACAGGGTTTCGAGACGGGTGAGCTCGACCGGGTTTGTGCGCAGATTCTGCCAGGCGCCTGCCATGCTTAGAAGTGCGCCGCTGTGCCAGCAAGTCACTAGCAAAGGTGAGGCGAGGCCGGTGAGCGCAATCGTGCCGAGCAACGCCCACTCGAATGAATTTCGGTAGGCAAGCAGGGCATGCTCCCACTGCAATATCGCGACCGCACCGAAAGTCAGCCCCATCAACAACAGTGCGCCGATGCGCGCCGGGGTGTTTTGCGCGGGACGGCGCAGCATTCCGAGACCGAGCGTCAGGGCCGCGCCGGCAAGTGCGCCAAACAGCACCGGAAGCGCACTTTCGCGTTCGCGAACCGGGCCCGCGAGCGGAAACTTCGGTATGAGATCGGTATCGAGAATGCCCCAGAACCCGCCCACCGTACCTTCGAGCTGACGCTTCCAGGGCTGATCGACGGCTTCGATCAAGTTGTAATTCCAGCCTTCGAGATGCGCCTGATGCACGAATTCGCGTATGTAACGGGCCTGGCCGACACGCGAGGGCTGTGAGGCCTCGCGCTGCCTGCCTGCGCTGGGCCAGCCGGTTTCGCCGATCAGCACCGGTTTGGCGAAGGTTTCCTCCACCTCCCGAACGGTATCGACCACATGTTCGATCGCCTCGTCGACACCCACGGGGTCGTTCTCCCAGAACGGCAGGATGTGTACCGTGACGGTGTCCACCGCGTCCGCAAGCTCGGCGTTCTCGATCCAGAACTCCCATACATCGGCATAGGTGACCGGGACTTCGGTGCTGGCCTGGGCATGCCGAATCAATTCTTCCATCTGAGCCATGGAGCGCTCGCGGCGCAACAGCACCTCGTTGCCGACAATCAGCAGGCTGACGACGTCAGTATTGCTGTTTGCGACATCGAGCGCGCGCTCGAGCTCCTTGCGGTTGTGTTCGGGGTTGGCGCTGATCCATGCGCCCAGCAAGACCTTGAGCCCCACCTCGCGTGCCACGCCGGGTACCTGGTCCAGGCCTTGGTCAACTGAGTACAGCCTTACGCATTCGGTGATGCGCGCAAGCGCAGTGAGGTCGGCACGAATCTGATCGATACCGATTACCAGTGCGGGGTCGAATGGCGTCTGGCCCGGCAGGCGGTAGGGGGCATAAGACACGCACTTGAGCCGCTCGCCGTCGGCCAGGTGCAGGTCGTGCATCGCAACCGGCTTTGTCTCGGCAATGACCCATGCAAATAAGCCGATGAGCGCCAGAAGATGCACGACAATCAGCGAACGCCAGGGCGTCGTGAGGTAAGCGGACGGATTCGACATTTTATCTGCAGTGATTTCGGCACGAGTTGGCCGCGCGCAGATTCTAGCCGCAAATTCCCGTAACCCGCGAAAAGCCGATCAGAACCGGGAAAGCGGCCGAGTCGCTTTCCCGGGGGCGGATCAGGAAGCGTACTCTTCGATGGGTACGCAGCTGCAGAACAGGTTGCGATCGCCGAACACGTCGTCGATGCGATTGACGCTCGGCCAGAACTTGTTCTCAGACACCCACGGCAGCGGGAACACAGCCTGCTCGCGGCTGTAAGGGTGCGTCCATTCACCGACGAGGTCGGCCTGGGTGTGCGGTGAGTTGACCAGCGGATTGTCGGCGGCGGGCAGGGTACCGGCTTCGACCGCCCGGATTTCATTGCGAATCGAAATCATCGCCTCGATGAAGCGGTCGAGTTCGGCAAGGTCTTCGGACTCGGTCGGTTCGACCATGATCGTGCCGGCCACCGGGAACGACATCGTGGGTGCATGAAAGCCGTAGTCCATGAGCCGCTTGGCAATGTCGACCTCGGATAGTCCGGTTGCCGCCTTGATCGGGCGGATGTCCAGGATGCACTCATGCGCGACCCGTCCAAGGCTGCCGCTGTACAACACCGGATAGTGCTCCGCGAGCCGGTTGGCGACATAGTTTGCGTTCAGGATTGCGACCTCGGTCGCGCGTTTGAGCCCTTCGCCGCCCATCATCGCGATGTACATCCATGAGATCGGCAGAATGCTCGCCGACCCGAACGGCGCAGCCGATACCGCACCCTGGCTCTTGTTCGGGCGCGAGGCATCGCCGGTCGGTGCGACGGCATGGTCTGCCATGAACGGGGCTAGATGCGCCTTCAGCCCGATCGGTCCCATGCCCGGGCCTCCACCGCCATGCGGAATGCAGAACGTCTTGTGCAGGTTCATGTGCGAGACGTCGGCGCCGATCGTGGCCGGCGAGGTCAGGCCGACCTGGGCGTTGAGATTGGCGCCGTCCATATAGACCTGGCCGCCTTGTGCATGCACCGCTGCGCAGATTTCGCGGATGTTTTCTTCAAATACCCCGTGAGTGGATGGATAGGTGATCATCAGCGCCGCCAATCGATCGCCATACTGCGTGGCCTTGGCGCCGAGGTCGGCAAGATCCACGTTGCCGTTGTCGTCGCAGGCCACCACCACCACCTGCATGCCGCACATCTGAGCGGTGGCCGGATTGGTGCCATGGGCCGATTTGGGAATCAGGCACACGTCGCGATGAGCATCGCCTCGGCTGGCATGGTAGCGCGCGATCGCGGCGAGGCCGGCGTATTCGCCCTGTGCGCCCGAGTTGGGTTGCATCGAGATCGCATCGAAGCCGGTGATGGCCTTGAGGTAATCGGTGAGGCTCGCAATCATCTCGAGATAGCCGCGGGCCTGGGTGCGCGGCGCAAACGGATGCATGTTGGCGAATTCCGGCCACGAGATCGGGATCATCTCGCTGGTCGCGTTGAGCTTCATGGTGCAGCTGCCGAGCGAGATCATCGAGTGGTCGAGCGCGAGGTCGCGATTCTGCAGCTTCTTGAGATAGCGCAGCATCGCGTGTTCGCTGTGGTGGGTATTGAATACCGGGTGCGCCAGGATCTCATCCTGGCGTACCAGTTGCGGTGGCAAATGGCCGCCGCCTGCAGCTACGGCATTGTCGAGCGCTACGATGTCGGCATTGGCCCCGAACAGGCGCAGGATGGCGGCCAGGTCTTCGCGAGTGGTGGTTTCGTCGACCGACAATCCGAGCACGGTTTCAGACACCTGGCGCAGATTGAAGCCGGCGCTTTCGGCCGCCGCCAGGATGGCCGCGGCGCGATTGCCCACATCGACCTGCAAGGTATCGAAAAAGGCGGC
The DNA here is from genome assembly GCA_016790005.1 of Zoogloeaceae bacterium. Classification (GTDB taxonomy): domain Bacteria; phylum Pseudomonadota; class Gammaproteobacteria; order Burkholderiales; family Rhodocyclaceae; genus UBA2357. Next base: position 16,638 of record JAEUNS010000337.1, on the reverse strand, counting down.
ATTGCCGAGGGTGAAGCCGATCTGGCTCAGCCCGCGATGCAGAATCGCTGCGAGTCGGTGGATGCGGTTGGCGATGGTGCGCAGGCCGCGCGGGCCGTGGTACACCGCATAGAAGCCCGCCATGTTCGCGAGCAATACCTGTGAGGTGCAGATGTTGGAGTTGGCCTTCTCGCGCCGGATGTGTTGCTCGCGGGTTTGCAGTGCCATGCGTAGCGCGGTCTTGCCGCGCGTGTCTTTCGAGACCCCGATGATGCGTCCGGGCATCGCGCGCACATTGCTCTCGCGGGTGGCGAAGAACGCCGCATGCGGGCCGCCGAAGCCCATCGGTACGCCAAAGCGTTGTGCCGAACCCAGGGCGATGTCCGCACCCATTGCGCCGGGCGACTTCAGCAGCACCAGCGCCATCAGGTCGGACGCAACCGCAACCACCGCCCCCCTGGCCTTCAGCGCTTCGATGGTGGCGCCGAGATCGACCACCTCGCCACGCTCGTTCGGGTATTGCAGCAGCGCGCCGAACACGTCGTGCTCGCTCGCTGCGAGTGCCGGCCCGAAAACCAGTTCGAAACCGAAGAAGCCGGCGCGTGTCCTGAGCACATCTATGGTCTGTGGAAAGGCCGCCTCGTCGACAAAAAAGCGGGTCGATTTCGACTTGCTCACCCGCTTCGCCATCGCCATCGCCTCGGCCGCAGCGGTCGCCTCGTCGAGCAGCGAGGCATTGGCGAGTTCGAGCCCGGTGAGGTCGATCACCATTTGCTGGTAGTTCAGCAAGGCCTCGAGCCGTCCCTGGGCGATCTCGGCCTGGTAGGGGGTGTAGGCGGTGTACCAACCAGGGTTTTCAAGAACGTTGCGCAGGATCACTGCCGGCGTATGGGTGCCGTAGTAGCCCATGCCGATCAACGACTTGCGCAATATGTTGTGCTTCGCGATGGCGCGCAGACGCTCTAGCGCTTCGTTCTCGGGACGTGCGGAATCGAGGGCGAGCGGCGTGTTCAGTCGAATCCCGTTCGGAACCGTCTGGGCGATCAGTTGATCGAGCGAGGCTGCGCCGATCGCACCGAGCATGATCTCGATCTCGCGCTCATCGGGTCCGATGTGACGTTCGATGAAGTCCTCGCGTTGTTCGAGTGACGATAGCGGAGCGGACAGGGATTCGGTAAGGCTGTGAGTAGGCATCGGGGTATACCGGTTTGATGAGTGCGGCGCGGCGGCGCAGTGTCGCCCGGATGGCGGACCACCCGGGTATGAAGGCATTGGCCTGGATCAGGCGTTCGCGACCAGCGCCTCGTAGGCGGCGGCATCGATCACCTTGCCCAGGTCGGCGCTTTCGGGGCGGATCCGGAACAGCCAGTTGGCATAGGCGTCGGCATTGACCGATTCGGGGGCGTCAACGACGGCCTGGTTTGCCGCGATCACCTCGCCCGTTACCGGTGCATAGATGTCAGACGCGGCCTTGACCGACTCGATCACCGCGATGGCTTCGCCAGCCGCGACCCGGCGGCCGGGCTCGGGCAACTCGAGGAAGACCACGTCGCCCAGGGCTTCCTGAGCATGATCGGTCACGCCGATCGTGAGCGTGCCGTCGGACTCGACGCGAATCCATTCATGGGATGAGGTGTACTTGAGGTCGGCGGGGGTATTGGCCATGTTTCGCTCCGGGCGATCAAAGGATTGGGGGGGCTGATGAAAGTGCGGGGCCGGTCGTCAGACCAGCGCTTTGCCGTTGCGAACGAACGGCAACTTTACGGTGCGCGCGGCTACGAGCTTGCCCCGAATGTCGACCTCGACCGCTTCGCCGGGCACGGCTTGGGCGGGCAGACGGGCGAACGCGATCGAGCGCTCTAGGGTCGGCGAAAAGCTGCCACTGGTGGTCTCGCCGTCGCCGTGCGCGCTCACCACTTTCATGTGGGCGCGCAGCACTCCCTTGCCTTCCAGTATCAGCCCGAGCAGTTTGCGTTTGTCGGCATGAGCCGCCAGTGCGGCCTTGCCGACGAAATCACGCTCTGCATCCTTCTGGTCGATGGTCCAGGCCAGGCCGGCATCGAGTGGTGAGGTGTTTTCGTCCATATCCTGGCCGTAAAGGTTCATGCCGGCTTCAAGGCGCAGGGTATCGCGTGCGCCGAGGCCGCACGGTTTCACGCCCGCAGCGAGCAAGGCATCCCATACCGCGCCGACCCGGCTCGCAGGAATCGCGATCTCAAGGCCGTCTTCGCCGGTATAGCCGGTATGCGCGACAAGCAGGTCGCCCACGCGGGCCGCCTGGAATACGCCCGGCAGGCCACGCGAAGTGTTCAATTCGGGGATCGCCCGCGCGGCCTTCTCGATTGCATTGGGGCCTTGCACTGCGATCATCGCGAGGTCGCGCCGCGGCTGCAGCGTTACGTTAGCGCTGGTGCTCGCAATGCGCTTGCGCATCCAGGCGACGTCTCCGTCGGCGGTGCCGGCATTGACCACCAGGCGGTACTCGGCATCGGAAAAACGGTAAACGATCAGATCGTCGATGACCCCGCCGCGCTCATTGAGCATGCAACTGTAGAGTGCCTTGCCCGGTTCGTGAAGTTTGGCCACATCGTTGGCGAGCAGGCCGCGCAAGAAGCGTGTGGCGTCTGCGCCGTCGAGATCCACCGACAACATGTGTGAAACGTCGAACATGCCGGCGTCGCGGCGTACCGCATGATGCTCCTCGATTTGCGAGCCGTAGTTCACCGGCATGTCCCACCCGGCAAAGTCGACCAAGCGGGCCCCCGCGGCAACATGATTGGGATGGAGCGGGGTGCGCAGGGCGGGTTTGTTATCGGTACTCATGGGTTTCTCCGGAAGTCGGGCAATGGGGCGACAAACAACAAAAAAGGGCAATCCCGGCCCGCAAGCCAGGATTGCCCCATCTGTCCTTTTTACCTGAGAGATTCCGCGCGGACCATGTTGTGACCGCAACCGGGTGCCCCTTCGGTGGATGCGGGCGAACAGCTGAACTGTGCCTGCATCGCTCTCCAGAATTTTGATTCGTGCGCGGTCCTTTTGCCTGAGCGATTCCGGGGGGTTACGCCTTCGGCGACTCCGATGTGGGAGTTCTCTCCCGCGCGACGGTGGAAGATAGCATCAGCCGGGCAACAAAGGCAATCGGTGTTTTGCGCCTTTGCGCCGGTGACCAGGCGCTTTTGCAGGTTCGTCTATCAGGCCTTGCCACAGTGATGTTCGAGATAGTGCTTGAGTACCAGCTTCAGTTTGGCGGCATGCTTGAGGTTGCCGTGTTCCCTGGCCATGGCGATGTCGTCCGCGATCATGCGCTTGATGCGCTTCTCGCCCTCGGCGGTTTGAACCATGTAGGCGCCCATCTCGACGGCGAGCATCTCGGGCACATGTTCATGTTCGGCGATCGCGAGCAATTCGTCCTCGGTGAGATCAGACAGTTCGATACAGTCCTGTATGGTGAGCATTGCAGTCTCCCGCCCGAACAATTCGGGCATGTGGTGCTACACATCCCATTCGACGCCTTTTTTGACGCCGAAGTATTGACGCCGGACAAATAATTTGAATTTCCAGCGCGTTTTGCATCCCGCCGTCAGTATGGGCGGAAACGAGTTGGGACTGCCCGGCATGCGAGAATCCGCTCCCCCTCATCCTGGAGCGCCTTAGTGAGCCCGGTTCAACACACACTCAAAGATCTGATCATTCATCGACTCGGCAAAGTGGAGGGCGCGCCCGCGACTGTCGAGCTTCGGCCCGTCGTTTGCCCGCTTGGCGGCCCGGCGCTGCGGCTGGTCGAGCGCTTGTGCGGGCACTATGCCGATCGAAGCAGCAAGGGCTTCGGCTGTTTCGAGCCGGACGAGGCCGCCTACCCGTTGCCGCTGATGCTGCAGGCGCATGTGGTCGAACGCAGCATCGACTTTGCCACTCTGTCGCAGCGCATGATGGCGCAGCTCCAGGCCTGCATCGACGACGACGTAGAGACCGACGGATTCGTATTGGTGGCGCGAATCCTCGAGGGGGAGACGGACACGCTCTGGGTTGCGATCATCGGCGAAGCCGTCGGTACGATGGTCAACGGCGGGCTTGAACTAGCGGACTGCGCGTATCTCGATTTCGCGAGTTTGCGTGCAGCCGGGCGTATCGACCTCAGTGGCTGGCAGCGCGGCGACGAGCGCTACATCAGCTTCCTGAAGGGCAGGGGAGATGTTGCGGCCTGGTTCAAGCGCTTTCTCGGTTGTGGTGACATGGTGGTTGCGCTCAAGGAGACCAAGAAGCTGGTGCAGGCCCTCAACCAATTTGTCGAAGGTGCGCGCATGGAGGTGCCTGCGCGTGATGCTTTGTTCGAGCGCGCTCACGATTATCTCGACCAACTGGGGGAAAACGGCGAAACCTTGGTGCTGGCCGATGTCGCGCGCGAAGTGTGCCCGGAGCAGGCCGGTCAGCTTGAGCGCGCGCTCAATGCCGAAGAGATCAAACTCAAAAGTGGTTTCGTGCCAGATCGGCGCGCCATCCGCCCGCTGGTGCGCTTCAGTGCGAGCGGCGAGCAGTGGAAGCTGGAGTTCGATCGCAGCGGCTTGCACTCGGGGGCGGTGCATTACGATCGTGCCACCGACACACTGGTGCTGTCCGGGCTGCCTGACTACCTCAAGCGGATGTTGCAGGAAGAGTGATCTGAGCCAGGCAATTGCGCATTGGCCGGGGATCCAATCCACGCCTTGTTTTGCCGTGCAGGGCTAAATTCACTAATTTTTGCAAAAACGATGCCGTAAGCAAAAAAACAAAGATCGACAAAGATCCGACGGAGACAGCCCATGACCAAACATCCGACCAACGGCTTAGGCAAGATCATAGTGCTATTACTCGCACTGACGCTGGCGGGCGTTGCCTATGCCTTCTTCGCCTTTTTATCGGCAAGCGAGGATCTCTCGCTGGCGAACGAAAGGCAGATCGAGTCTTATCGCCTGGCGAGCGAGCTGAGGCAGAGCTCCGACGACCTTACCCGACTGGGAAGAACCTATGTGGTCACAGCCGACCCCAGTTACGAGGAGCAGTACCTCGCGATCCTCGATATCCGAAATGGCAAGAGGCCACGTCCGGAGGCTTACCATCGGATTTATTGGGATTTTGTCGCCGGCGGGAACGCCAAGCCGCGCCCCGACAGTAACCAGACGATTCCCTTGCAGGATCTGATGCGCGCGGCGGGTTTCACCGAGGCCGAGTTTGCGAAGCTTGCCCAGGCGCAGGCCAACTCCGATGGTCTGGTGAATCTCGAGGTCAAGGCCATGAATGCGGTCAAGGGTGTCTTTCAGGATGCCCAGGGCAACTACACGATTCAGCGCGAACCCGATCTGGAACTGGCGCGGGATCTGGTGCATAGCAAGCAGTATCACCTCTACAAGGCGGAGATCATGAAGCCGCTCGACGAGTTCTATGTGCTCATGGAAACACGCACGGGACAACAGATTGCCGACTCGACCGCCAGCCTGGTCACGGCCAAGTACGCGTTCATTGCATCGCTGGTGCTCGCGGTGGTCCTAGTTGCGGTGCTGGTGTGGCTGGGCCAGCGTCAGGTGAAGTTGGCCCTGGGTGGTCCGGCAAGCGAGATCGAGCGTGTCCTGAATGCTATCTCGGCGGGCGACCTCACCGTCTCGATATCGCCGGCACCGGCCGAAAGTGCGCTTGGCATGCTTGCCAGCACCCGAGACGGCTTGCGCGCGCTGATCGAGGAGATGCGCCGGGTTGCATCCGAAGTCGCCAGCGGGGTCGACGCCTTGCAACGCAACGCCGAGCAGATCGGTGCTGACTCGAACGAGATGGCCGGCATCGTCGAAGGTAATGCGGCCACGATCGAGCAGATCACCGTGAGCATCGGCCACATCGCAGCCAACAGCGACGACGCGCGCGAGACCGCCCAGGAAACCGGCACCGCATCCGCGCGCAGCGTGCACTCGATGAGCAGCGTGACCAGCGAGGTCTCGAATCTGCAGGCTTCGGTTGACGTGATGGAGGGCACAATGGACGAGCTTGCCCATCGCTCGGGCGAGATCGACAAGATCGTGGGGGTCATTCGCGACATCGCAGATCAGACCAATCTGTTGGCGCTGAATGCCGCGATCGAGGCCGCACGGGCCGGCGAGCAGGGCAGGGGTTTCGCCGTGGTCGCCGACGAAGTGCGCAAGCTTGCCGAGCGAAGCAGCAGCGCGACTGTGGAGATTGCCAAGATTACCGATGCGGTGCGCAAGGATACGGTTTCGGCACGTGCCGGCCTCGAAAAGACGGGTGGCGTGGTCAAGCGCAGTGTCGAACAGACCGAAGGCGTGGCCGCTGAGGTTCAGAATATCAGCAACCGGATGCATGCCGTCGTGGAGGCGGTCAGGCAGATCGCCGATTCGACGCGCGAGCAGTCCACCGCCGTGACCGAGATCGCCAGGTCCGCCGAGCGCATGAATATCAAGACCCAGTCGACCAACGAGTCGGTGCAGCAAACGGTAAACGCGTTGAAGGCCCTCAAGCAGCGTTCCGAACATCTCGATAAGGTCGTTGGGCGCTTCAGGCTCTGAGCCGGATATTTTGTAGTTGTTTCACCGAACCGGGTGTTTGGTATCCTGCATGGATGAAACCATCAAATAGCGTCTTTCTTGAGATTCGCGGGCTGAAATGCCATGTACGCGAGTGGGGCAGTCCGGGGCGGCCCCAGTTGTACCTGCTGCATGGCTGGGGTGATGCGTCCGCGACCTTTCAGTTTCTCGTTGACGCCTTGCGCCACGACTGGCATGTGCTCGCACCCGACTGGCGGGGCTTCGGGCTCTCGCAGGGTGGGGCGGATGCGTTCTGGTTTCCGGATTATCTTGCCGACTTGGACGCGTTGATCGCGCATTTTTCGCCGACTGGGCCGGTACGTCTGGTCGGGCACAGCATGGGCGGCAACGTGGCCTGTAGCTATGCCGGTGTGCGCCCTGCGCGGGTGGCTGCGGTGGTCGCCCTCGATGCGTTCGGATTGCCGGACCGCGGCCCGCAGGATGCCCCCGGCCGGCTCGAGAAATGGTTGAACCAACTTGCCCGGCCGGATGGTTTTCGCTCATACCCCGACGTCGACGCATTCGCCGCGCGCCTGATGCGTGACAATCCGCGTCTCGATGCGCCCAGGGCTCACTTTCTCGCGACCCATCTCACGCGTCCGGACGGCCAGGGTGGCGTGCGGGTTGCGATCGAAGACGCCCATCGGCATGTCAATCCGGTGTTGTATCGCCGCGCCGAGGCCGAGTACTGTTGGCGGCGCGCGAAGGCGCGCGTGTGCTGGATCGTCCAGGCCGATCCGGCGTGGCGCCGCAAGATGGGCATATCGGACGAAGTCTACGCCGCGGCCGTCGAATGTTTTGCCGATTTTCGCGAGGTAGCGATCACTGAAAGCGGCCATAATCTTCATCATGATCAAGCCGAGAAGGTGGCTGCGGTGATCGAGGAATTCATGCTGGAGACTTTACCCGATGTCTGATGCTGGCTTAGTGCGTGCAATGAATGCGGATCTGCATTGCCATTCCACCGTTTCGGATGGCTGGCTTCTGCCGGGTGACGTGGTACGGCGGGCGGCCAGAAATGGGGTCGAAGTGCTCGCGCTCACCGACCATGACGAGGTTTCGGGCCTTGACGAGGCGCAGGCAGCGGCCGAGGCTGAGAGCCTGCATCTCGTCAATGGGGTGGAAATCTCGGTCTCGTTTCTGGGTGAGACCGTCCATATCGTTGGATTGGGCATCGATTATCACGACCCGGCCCTGCTTGCGGGATTGGCTCAGGTCAGGGGTGGGCGGGACGAGCGTGCCCGGCGCATGTCCGAAGCCCTCGCCGAGGTCGGCATTCGGGGGGCACTGGAGGGGGCTAGGCGCTTTGCGCGCAACCCCGAGCTCGTCAGCCGTGCGCATTTTGCCCGTCATCTGGTTTCCACCGGGCTGATGCCCGACGTAAACACCGTTTTTCGACATTATCTGACCAAGGGCAAGCCGGGTTTTGTAGAGCATGTGTGGGCCTCGCTCGACGAGGCGGTGGGCTGGATACGGGGTGCGGGCGGCATCGCGGTTGTTGCGCATCCGGCCCGCTACCGCTTCTCGAATGCCGAACTCGAACAGCTGTTCGATCGCTTCGTCGCGTGTGGCGGAGAAGGCGTCGAGGTGGTTTCGGGTGCCCACAGCGACGATGACGTGGCCCGCTTCGCCACCCTCGCGCGTCGGCGCGGCCTGCTGGCCTCGCGCGCATCCGACTTTCATGGCGAGCACGAGAGTCCGGTCGATCTCGGTCGTTGCGCCTCATTGCCACCCGATTTGGCACCGGTGTGGGCGTCGCTGTTACGATAGCGAGCTTTGCAGTCGGCAGGCATCATGTCCCAGTACTTTTCAGTTCATCCGGATCAACCGCAGCCCCGCCTGATTCGTCAGACGGCCGAGATCATGCGCTCGGGCGGTCTGGTCGCTTTTCCAACCGACTCTGCCTACGCACTCGGTGGGCCGCTCGGTGACGCCAGCCTGCTCGAACGCATAAGGCGCATCCGCGGTGTCGATGACCGCCATCATTTCACCCTGATGTGCCGCGACCTGTCCGAGATCGCAACCTATGCGCGGGTCGACAACAGCCAGTTTCGTCTGCTCAAGGCGACCACGCCGGGGCCCTACACCTTCATTCTCGAAGGTACCAAGGAGTTGCCGCGGCGCCTCCTGCATCCCAAGCGCAAGACCATCGGCTTGCGTGTTCCAGCCCATCCGGTCGTGTCGGCCCTGCTCGACGAACTGAATGAGCCCATCCTGACCTCGACCCTGATGTTGCCGGGCGACGTGTTACCGCTGTCCGACCCGGAAGAAATCTGCGAGCGTCTGGGCAAGCAGCTCGATCTCGTCATCGAAGCCGGCTTTTGCGGGCCGGATGCGACGACCGTGATCGATCTGACTTCGGGCGCGCCGGTGCTGGTGCGTGCTGGATGTGGCGATCTTGCCCCCTTCGGGCTGGAGCAGGATTGAAGAGCGGGGTGGAGGTGCCGCCGGTTTGTAAGAGCAGGACAGCAAAAGCCGGTGTCCGTTGTGCGGGTCTGTTACACTGCCGCGATTTGCGCCACTTCTGAATGGATTCACTGATACCGACTCTTGCGATCTGGGCCATACCGGTGCTGCTGGCGATCACCTTGCATGAGGCGGCACATGGTTATGTCGCAAGGCACTTTGGCGATCCCACAGCACATCTGGCCGGGCGCATCACGCTCAACCCGATCAAGCACATCGATCCGGTCGGCACGCTGCTGGTGCCCGCGGGCATTCTTGCGCTCAGCTCGCTGGTCGGTGGCTCCGGCATTCTCTTCGGCTGGGCCAAACCGGTGCCGGTCGACTTCAGTCGCCTGCGTCATCCCAAGGCCGACATGTTGTGGGTCGCGGCGGCTGGGCCGTTCGTGAATCTGTTGATGGCGGTGGCCTGGGCGCTTGCATTCAAGCTGGCCACGATTCTGCCGCCGTCCGATTACACCCTGCCGCTGATGAAGATGAGCGATGCGGGCATGCAGATCAACGCAGTCCTGATGGTGCTCAACCTGCTGCCGATTCCCCCACTCGATGGTGGCCGGATCGCGGTCAGCTTGCTGCCGCATCGACTGGCGTGGCGTTTCGCGCAACTCGAACCCTATGGTTTCCCGATTTTGCTGGTAATGCTGTTCACCGGTGTTCTCGGGGCGATCCTGTGGCCAATGATGGCCGCGTTCCGCCTCTTTCTCGCAACGATCTTCAGTTTCTGAATTCTCACGACCATCATGTACGCAGAACGTGTTTTATCAGGTATGCGCCCCACCGGGCGACTTCACCTCGGCCACTACCATGGTGTGCTCAAGAACTGGGTGAAGCTTCAGGAAGAGTATCCCTGCCTGTTCTTCGTCGCCGACTGGCATGCGCTCACCACCAACTACGACACGCCGCAGGTGATCGAAGAGAGCGTGTGGGAGATGCTGATCGACTGGCTGGCGGCAGGTGTCGATCCTGCCCAGGCAACGATCTTCATCCAATCGCGGGTGCCGGAGCATGCCGAACTGCATCTGCTGCTCTCGATGATGTGTCCACTCGGCTGGCTGGAGCGCGTTCCGACCTATAAGGATCAGCAGGAGAAGCTCTCCAGCAAGGACTTATCGACATACGGCTTTCTGGGCTATCCGCTGCTGCAGTCGGCCGACATCCTCATCTACCGTGCCGACAAGGTGCCGGTGGGCGAAGATCAGGTGCCGCATGTCGAGATCACCCGCGAGATCGCGCGCAGATTCAATCATTTGTATGGACGCGAGCCCGGCTTCGAGGATAAGGCCGAAGAGGCGGTGAAGAAGCTCGGCTCCAAGCGCGCGCGCCTCTACCTCGAGCTGCGTACCCGCTTCCAGCAGGAAGGCGATGAATCCGCAATCGAGCAGGCCCACGCGCTGCTCGAGGAAACCCAGAATCTCAACATGGGCGATCGCGAGCGCCTTTACGGCTATCTCGAAGGCAGCAGCAAGATGATCCTGGTCGAGCCGGATGCGCTGCTCACCGAGGCTGCGCGCATGCCCGGGCTGGACGGCCAGAAGATGTCGAAGAGCTACGGCAACACGATCTTTCTGCGTGAAGAGCCCGAGTCGGTTGCCAAGAAGATTCGCACCATGCAGACCGACCCGGCGCGGGTGCGACGCACCGACGCGGGTGATCCGGCCAAGTGCCCGGTGTGGCAGTTCCACCTGGTTTATTCCGACGACCCCACGCGTGGATGGGTGCAACAAGGCTGCCGCAGCGCTGGTATCGGCTGCCTCGAGTGCAAGCAACCGGTCGTCGACGCGGTGCTCAAGGAGCAATCGGTGATGCATGAGCGCGCGCAGCCTTATGTCGACGATCCGTCACTGGTGCGAAACATCATCGCCGACGGCTGTGAGCGGGCACGCAAGCTGGCGCAGGAAACCATGCGGGATGTGCGCGAGGCCATGGGTTTGTCGTATTCCTGACTTGGTCCGGCTCGTGGTAATTGTTTCGCGTGGTGACCGGGTTTGCCACTTGACTTGCGCCGAATTTGAAGTTTCGGGATACAATGTCGCAAATACTTGATCTGAGTCCGATCGAGTCTCCCGAGCAAGCGGCGGTCGTGCGGCTTTATGGCCAGCCGCTGCTCGAGATGCCCAAGGATCTCTATATACCGCCCGATGCGCTCGAGATCATTCTCGAGGCCTTCGAAGGGCCGCTCGACCTGCTCTTGTATCTGATCAGAAAGTCGAATATCGATATCCTCGATATTCCGATGGCGCCGCTCACCTCGCAGTATCTGGTGTATGTAGAGGCGATGCGCCGTCACAATCTTGAACTCGCTGCGGATTATCTCCTGATGGCAGCGGTGCTGCTCGAGATAAAGTCACGCATGCTCCTGCCGCGCCCACCGCGGCAGGATGACGATGAGCAACTCGATCCGCGCGCAGAGCTGGTGCGCCGCTTGGTCGAATACGAGCAGATGAAGATGGCGGGGGCAAGGCTGGATGTATTGCCACGCGCCGAGCGAGATTTTGAATGGGTAAGCGTGTTCGTTGCCGAGAAGCTGGTCGAACGACTTCCCGAGCTTAACCTGCATGACCTGCAGCTGGCCTGGCTTGCGATCATGAAGAAGGCCCGCCTCACGCAGCATCACCGTGTTGACCGCGAGGAACTCTCGGTGCGTGAGCACATGATCGCAATTCTGCGCAAACTCGAGGGTGGCGGATTCGTGACGTTCGAAATGCTGTTCGAGCCCAGGCTGGGCCCGGCCGGGATGGTGGTGAGCTTTCTCGCCGTTCTCGAGCTGGTCAAGGAACGCCTGGTCCAGGTGGCGCAAAACGAGGCGTTTGCGCCCATTTACGTGAAACTGGCGGATGCTGCCAACGACGCCTGAAGAATACAAGCGGATACTCGAAACCGTGCTCCTGGCCGCGCCCTCGCCGCTGACCGTTGCCCGCTTGTGCCAGCTTTTCGACGCGGATCCGGGTGCCGACCTGGTGCGGCGACTGCTCGACGAGTTGCGCCGCGAATGGAATGGACGCGGGGTGGAGTTGGTGCAACTCGCTTCGGGGTGGCGCTTTCAGACCCGGACTGAGTTTCAGCTCTACCTGGAGCGACTCAAGGAAGAGCGTCCGCCCAAGTATTCGCGGGCGGTGATCGAAACACTCGCGATCGTCGCCTATCGCCAGCCGGTTACCCGGGGCGACATCGAGGACATTCGCGGCGTGGCGGTTTCGCCAAATGTAATCAAGACGCTCGAATCGCGCGGCTGGATCGACACCGTCGGTCACCGCGATACACCGGGTAGGCCGGCCCTGTTCGCAACCACCAAGCGTTTTCTCGACGACCTGGGCTTGCGCACACTGACCGAACTGCCTGCACTGACTGAAATCGAAAGGATCATGGACCTTGTCGACACCAAAGAAATCTCGGCGCCCGATGCGCCCTCCGCTGAAGAAGACAGTTGACGGCAATGTGGCCGAGCCGCACGGCAACCCCGCGATGCGGCCGAATGCCCATCAGTCCGCACTGGGCGTCGTCGAAGGTCGTGCGCTAAGGCGTCCGCGCCCCGGCCTTGCCGGCGCCGAAAAGCCCAAGGAGGCCACTTTTGCCGAGCCAGAACGCCTGCAAAAGGTGCTGGCCCAGTTGGGCATCGGCTCCCGTCGCGAGATCGAGGAGTGGGTCATGGCCGGGCGCATCTCGGTGAATGGGCTGCCGGCCGCACTCGGTCAGAAGATCGGACCGGGCGACCGGGTCAAGTACAACGGCAAGCTCCTGCCGCTCAAGTTTTCGGTGCGCACACCGCGACTGCTGATCTATCACAAGCCGGAAGGCGAGATCGTGACCCGTGATGACCCGGAGGGTCGTCCGTCGGTTTTCGAGCGCCTGCCGATGCTGAACAAAGGCCGCTGGATCGCGGTCGGGCGACTCGATTTCAACACTTCCGGATTGCTGTTATTCACCAATGACGGCACGCTGGCAAACAAGCTGATGCACCCGCGCTATGAGCTTGAGCGCGAGTATGCGGTGCGCTTGTTGGGTGAGTTGACCCCAGAGCAGATCGAGTCGCTCAAGACCGGTATCGAGCTCGAAGATGGGCCGGCGCGCTTTTCGTCGCTGTCAGATCAGGGTGGGGAAGGGGCCAATCACTGGTACAAGGTCACCCTCTCCGAGGGGCGCAATCGCGAAGTGCGGCGCATGTTCGAGGCGGTCGGCCTGACCGTCAGCCGGCTGATGCGGGTGCGCTACGGCCCGGTGCTGCTGCCGTCGAAGCTCAAGCGCGGCATGTGGATGGACGTGCCCGAAGCTGAGGTCTGCGTCATCGCCGGCTTGCCGAAGCCGCAAGGTCAAAAGGCTGATGCGGGTCGTGCCAAGCGGGCCACCCGGGTGCATCGCACCACACCAAGGGCTCGCGCGTCGGCCGGCTGATCGTCCGCACCAGCGAATTGAGCGCTGCGAACGGGTCGCTTCGGTCGCAAGAACGCCGGGGCAGGGCCGGATTGCAAGGCGTTTCATGGAAGTGCTCGCTCTCCAGCATGGTGTGGCGATGTCGACGCAAACGGGTTGAAACGCGCCCATGAAGTTTTTGTGCGGCGCATGATATTTCGCATGCAAACGGCTTGTTTCGGGTATCGGGCGCGGGTTGATTTTGAGACAATCGAGGCTCCGATTGGCTCTAGATCCAGCACAAGTGATGAAACTTCAACCCGTGATCCTGTCCGGCGGCTCCGGCACCCGGCTATGGCCGCTCTCGCGCGAGCAGTATCCGAAGCAGCTCCTGCCGCTTACCGGCGAACGCACCATGTTGCAGGCCACCGCACGTCGGCTGGATGCCTTTGCCGGCCCGCTGCCGGTGTCGGATCAGCCCATCGTCGTGTGCAACGAGGAATATCGTTTCATCACCGCCGAACAGATGCGTTCGGCCGGATTCCCGACCCGCCGCATCGTTCTTGAGCCGGCCGGGCGCAACACGGCGCCGGCACTCACGCTTGCGGCGCTGCAGGCGTCTTCCGAGGCGGCCGATGCGGTGCTGCTGGTGATGCCTGCCGACCATGTCATTCGGGATCTGGAAAGCTTTCACGCCGCGATTGCGGCGGGAATCGATGCTGCACTCGAAGGTGCGATGGTGACCTTCGGAATCGTGCCCGAGCGCGCCGAGACCGGTTACGGCTACATCAGAACGGCGGCTGCGTCGGCCGAGGGGGTGAAGTCGGTACTTGCGTTCGTCGAGAAGCCCGATCTGGCGACGGCCGAAGCCTATGTGGCCAGCGGCGACTACCTCTGGAACAGTGGTCTGTTCATGGTTCGTGCGAGCGTGTGGCTGAAGGCGATCGCGCATTTCAACCCGCAGATGTCCGAACAATGCACAGACGCGTTTTCCACGGCTGTGCAAGATGCCGATTTCGTGCGGGTAGGGCGCGAGGCGTTTCTGGCGAGTCCGTCAGACTCGATCGATTATGCGGTGATGGAGCGCCTGGCCGGCAATCCCGGCTTGGGCATTCCGGCGTGCGTGGTGCCGATGTCGGTGGGCTGGTCCGACGTGGGGGCCTGGGATGCCTTGTGGGCGCTCGCCGACAAGGACGCGAACGGCAACGCAGCGCGCGGCGACGTGATGTTTGAGGATGTGCGCAACACCCTGGTGCATGCCTCGGATCGTCTGGTTGCTTGCCTGGGGGTCGATGACCTGATCGTGGTCGAAACGCCGGACGCGGTGATGGTCGCGCGCCGTGATCGAACCCAGGATGTGAAGAAGATCGTTACCCGCCTGAAAACCGAGGGCCGCAGCCAGGCGGCCGCGCATCGCAAGATCCACCGCCCCTGGGGGTTTTATGATTCGATCGACGCGGGCGAGCGCTTTCAGGTCAAGCGCATCGTGGTGAATCCGGGCGCCTCCTTGTCGCTGCAGATGCATCACCATCGCGCAGAGCACTGGATCGTCGTGAGCGGTACGGCACTTGTCACGAAGGGCGAAGAGAAATTCCTGCTGTCGGAGAATCAGTCGACCTACATTCCGCTGGGTACGACCCATCGGCTGGAGAATCCCGGCAAGGTTGCGCTTGAAATGATCGAGGTGCAGTCAGGCAGCTATCTGGGCGAAGACGATATCGTGCGGTTTGAGGATACCTACGGCCGCGGCTGAGCTGGGTTTGGCCCGGCAAGCGCCGGGCCTGTAGATTCTTACCAGAGCTTCCACCAGGCTTTTTCGTTCTGCGGCCCACCCGAGAAATAAGCGCTCTCGGGAAAGTTGAGCCGCATCACCCGCTCGGCGTCGTCACGCGGGCCGGTCATGCCCAGCGCGTCATAGCTCTTAACCAGCAAGAAAAGCGCTTCTTCGCTCGCTGGCGTGCCCGGATAGTCGGCGATGGCAACCTGGGCGCGCTTGATGGCCGCGACATAGGCACCGCGGTTGTAGTAGTAGCGCGAAACATGAACCTGGTAGTTGGCCAACGAGTTCAGCAGATACTGCATGCGCTGGCTGGCATCCTTGGCATAGCGGCTCTCGGGGTAACGGGTCACCAACTCGCGAAAGGTCTCGAAGGATTCGCGCGCACCTTTGGGGTCGCGCTCGGACAGATCCTGGTCGTAAAGACCACCGAACAGGCCCAGGTCTTCGTTGAAGGTTGCCAGACCCTTCAGGTAGTAGGCGTAATCGACATGCTCATGGTTGGGATGCAGGCGGATGAACCGGTCTGCGGCTGCGATGGCCAGTGCCGGCTCGTTGGATTTGTAGTAAGCATAGGCGATGTCGAGCTGGGCCTGCTGGGCATAACGACCATATGGATAACGCGCTTCGAGCCGCTCGTACAGGCGAATGGCACGGTCATAGCCGCCGTCCTGCATCGAGCCCTTGGCTTCGCTGTAAATTCTTTGCGCGCTCCAGCCAGCCGTCTCGTCGGTGTCCGGCAGCGAAGCGCAGCCAGCGAGCCAAAGTGTGCAGATTACGGCTACACTTCGCAGGGTCAATCTCTTCATTTAAAACACTCGCGTGAATGAACCCGGCGATTATAGCCCACACGACAGCACTCCAATCTCCGATCATCTGACCGTTCCCGACGACTGTGCAGGCCTGCGGCTCGATCAGGCGTTGGCGCGGTTGTTTCCATCGCACTCGCGCAGCCGGCTGCAATCGTGGCTCAAGGCTGGGCTGGTCACGCTCGATGGTGGCACACGCGATGCCAAGCAAAAGGTCTGGGGGGGCGAGGCGCTGCAGGTGTGCCCGCCAATGGCGGCCTCAGAGACCGCCAGCCTGCCCGAAGACATTCCGCTCGAGATCGTGTTTGAAGACGAGTGCATGCTCGTGATCAACAAGCCCGCTGATCTGGTGGTGCATCCCGGTAGTGGCAACTGGA
Source organism: Zoogloeaceae bacterium (assembly GCA_016790005.1). Lineage (GTDB taxonomy): Bacteria > Pseudomonadota > Gammaproteobacteria > Burkholderiales > Rhodocyclaceae > UBA2357. Next base: position 320 of record JAEUNS010000337.1, on the reverse strand, counting down.
GCGGCACCCTGCTGAATGCGCTTCTTCACCATGCGCCCGAACTGGCCGGGGTGCCGCGTGCGGGCATCGTGCATCGCCTGGACAAGGACACGACCGGTCTGATGGTTGTCGCCAGGACCCTCGAGGCGCAAACCGATCTGGTCAGGCAGTTGCAGGCGCGTAGTGTGAAGCGCCATTATATTGCGGTCGCGCACGGGCTCATCGCGGCCGACGGCAAGGTCGATGCGCCGATCGGGCGTCACCCGGTCCATCGTACCCGTATGGCGGTGGTGCCTTCAGGGCGGCCCGCGCTCACCCATTACCATGTGAGAGAGCGCTTC
>JAEUNS010000320.1 GCA_016790005.1 Zoogloeaceae bacterium | reverse complement strand
GTGTGCATCACCAGGGCGACATCACCCGGGCGGAAGATCGGCACGCGTCCGTCTTGCGGCAGGCGTACCGCGTCGACGCCGATGATGTCTGCCGGCAAAGGCAGGTAGGCGTAGGCAATGACGTTGTAGCGCAGCGTGTCGCCCAACACTGGCCAGGGGCGCCAGATTTTGCCGTCTTCGCCGATTTCTTCTTCGTCGTACCACCACTCGGCCTTGACGGCATCCGGCAACGTGGCCGCGGTAACGTAGTCGCCAAATTGCAGCTCGACCAGGCCGGTTTCGTAGTCGATTTTGCCGTACACATGGTTTTCGTTGAAAAGCCCGTCCATGTCGGCGGTGGCGGTGAGCTGGATGCCGGTAACATCCACCACCGACAGCACCAGGCCGGCCGGGCGCACCGGTGACATGGTGGTGTTGAATGCGACGCTGGCAATGGGCTCTTGCGGGCCGTTGCGGGTCCACAGGCTGTCGAGGGTGAACGCGGCGGGGTTGGCGCCGGGCACGTAGTCGGTCATGCTCACCAGGCCGGTGCGGTAGTCGATGGTGCCCGAGGCGATGCCGGGCAGCAGGTCGGTGCGACCACGATAAATGACACCCTCGAAGTCGACGTAGCTGGTGCCCATCCAGGTGAACTGCACCGAGCCGGGTACGACCTGGTCTGATGTGTAGGGGGCGAGCTCGAGCACCACCGGGGGCGGCACCACCGTCATCGAGTGCGCCTCGGCGACGCCGGCGCCGGTTTTGTAGCGCACGGTGAGTGAGTTGGCGGCGTAGTCTTCCTTGCGCGAGTAGGTGCCCGATTCGCCGCCCTTTGTTGCGCTCGACCCGCCGGACGCTTCAGCGGCGTCGACCATTGCGGATCGTTCGAACGAGTCGGACTTTTCGAACACAGACTGATAGCTGCGTTCCTGATAGTCGGCCACGACCTTCAAGTTGACCGTCTTTGCCACATAGAGCACGGTGCCGAACACCCCGAACAGGTCGCCAGACCCATCGCTGTAGTCCGTAACCGTGCGGTTGAGCGTAACGGCCGTTGTGCTGGACTGCGTCGCGGCGTGGCTTGCGCTGGCGGTGCTGCTTGCCCCCTGCGCAACCGTCTTGGTTTTAACTGTGTAGCCCACGGGCGGCGGGTATCCGCTGCCCATACTCACGCCCGAATCATATTCAGCCATTCTGTTCTTGTCCTTTTTTAGCCCACAAACGCGGTGTAAATCGTGCCGGGCCGCGGGGTTGGCAGGGCGATCGACTCGGTGGAGGCATTGCGCGCGGTCGCTGCGGCGCTTGACTCGACGCCTGACGAAATTGCAGTAACCCGCGACACCGCCCAACTGATCTCGAGCGACCCGGGCACGGGGCTTTCGGCCAGCTCGAATGACACAAAGCCCGCTGAGTCTGGCGTCAGGCCGGGGAAGGCCTCTTCCTCGGCTGGGGTGTGCTCATAGTCGATTGCATACTGGCTGCCACCGTCGGGGAATGCGGTCGGCTGCATCCACACTTCGCCGGTGGCGTACACAATCACGCCGTCAGCATCGCCGGTGATCACCCCGAAGCCGTTGTCGGTGGCCTCTTTGGCATTGCCGCCAGATGACCAGCCGACCGTGAACGTGCCGGGGTCGATGTTCGGGTGCTCAAGCGTGAAGCGCACCGCCGGCGGCCGAAATCCCACCGAGCCCGATCGATTGGTGTACGCGCGGTTGGGGCCGTAGTAGATGACGACCGCACTACCCACATCGGGCAGCGCCTCGAGCGTGACCACCATGCTGCCGGTGATGTAGCTCACCGAGCCCCCGCCGCTGCCCTCGAGCGTGCCGGCGCCGGTATCGGTGATTGAATAGGTGTTGCCCTGCGCGCGGTACACCACCCGCACACTGCCCGGGGCCGGCAAGGGCTTGAGGATGGCGGTGTAGTTGTAGCCGCGGTTCTCGGCCGTGATCTTGTAGCGCACGCTCAGCGGGGCGGCATTCACCACCACGGCACGCGGCGTGGTGGCAAGCGTGTGCTGAAACTCGGCCGCGTACGACTGGTCGACCAGCGCGGTTTCGCTGCGCGAGGCGGGCACAAGTTGGGCGTAGATGCTGCGCGCCCGAATCGTGCGGTCGCCCACATCGGCCGCATGGGTGACCCACTGCGAGCCGTAAAAGCGCATCGCGTCAGCGACCGTGGTGTCGCGCACCCGGGTTTTGCCGCTGGTGAACACATACTCCTGATCGCGCCGATTCGGGGTGTGACCGATGAAGTCATGGCGAAGCGGATCGGATATGGCCATGGTAACGACCCATCGGGTAAAAATAGCATCCGACCCGTCACCGAGCACCCCGTCGACAAAGTCGCGCTGCACGACCGACAGGCCAATAACCCGCACGTATTGTTCTGTTTCTGTCGGCAGGCCCTCATTTGCAACCAGACAGAGTGTTTTACCGATCGGCGCGATGGCCGAGCCTACGCGCTGTATGACGTTGATGGCGCGCATTCCCGCAATATGGTTTTCCAGTAAATAGCCGCCCCACATGGGCCCTTTGTACAGATAGGCTTCGACCCGGTTAATCGCCGCCGAGCGGGTGTCAAAGGGGTCGCCGGTGCTGAACAAGGCATAGCTGATCGCATCATCGACCGGCAACGCCGTGATGGCCGTTTTTGCGCCGCCGAACAGGTCGGTGCTCAGGGTTTTGATGGCGAGGTAGATCTTGCGCATGCTGAAGCGGCCGAGCGCGCGGTCCAGGTCGCTCACGTCTTCGTAGATGTTGTTCATCTGGCCGTCGACGATCACATTTCCGGTCGATGCGCCCCCGCCTTCGGGCACATCGTCCATCACCTGGCTTTCGACGAACTTGATGTTGTTTTCGAGAATGGGCATGGCTTATTCCGGTACGGTCATGAATCGGAGGGTGACGAGCAGCCAGTCGGCGCTGTCGGGGTCGGCGAAGTGCACCACTGGCTTTGCGCTGAAGGCGCCCCCGTCGTGGTGGCGAAACATCACCAGCCGCGCGACTCCGCGCAAGGTGAGTGTTATCACCTGGCCAGGCACATCGGCCCACGCCTGCAGCTGGGCCATGTCGGCCCGCGGCATCCAGGCGGCCGAATCGTCTTCGGGTTGCAGGGTAATGGGCCGGCCCGCAAGCCGGCTGCCGGCTTGAATGATCATCGCGCCGGTGACCGACCGATCGACGCTTTGCTCAACGCCGGCCCACTCGAATTCATCCGCCCATAGCAGATCGGGGTCGAGTGTGAGCGTCGTGCCGCCCGCAGATAGTGTGATGCTCATGCTGATACCCGCTCCAGGGCTTCGAGCTCACGAATGAGCCGCGTTGCATCGGATTCGGCCGCGGTGACCGGGATGCTGGCGCCGCCGATGTTGAGGTTGACGTTTACGGTGCGCAGGGGGGGCTCTTTGCTCGGGCCGGATGGCTTGGCGCTAGAACTTGACGAACTGGACGATCCGCCTGAGCTGCCGCCCGAGCCACCGCCAGAGCTACCCCTTGAGCCGCCGCCCTCTTTGCTTTTCGCGTTGCGCTGTTCGGCTTTGAATACCTTGTCGATCAGGACAAGCTGCTCTTGCAGCAGCTTGATTTCTTCACGCAGCCGAGGGGCCTCGCCCGATTCGCCTCGAACCATCGCATGCTTGATCTCAAGCTCGACCAGCGCAATCTGGCGGGCGATGTCCGCTTTGTCGCGCTCGAGCCGGGCCTTTGCAATCTCGTCTTCGGTGCCGCTCAGCTCGATCAGCCGGAGCTTGAGGTCGTCCACTCCTCGAGCAGCAGAGCTCGAAAGACGGTTTTGCTGGTCTGCAAGCCGATCGAGCGCGCGGGCCTCTGCCCCAGCCGCGATGATTCGCTCGTTGTGATTGCGCATGATGTTGCGGGTGTGCTCTTGCAGCGCAAAGTCGATCGTCTTGATTGCCTGAATCTGCTGCTCGGAGTACAGGCCGACTAGCGTGCCGGCGTCGCGCCCTGCGCTAACCGACCTGTCCATACCTTCGGAGATCATGTTGCCGGCTTCGTCCCACGTTTCCGCCAACGAACGCCCCTCGGCTGCAGCGCCCGCTGCGGCCTTGCCCAGCGACGACATGCCCGCCTCGGCGCTTTGCGCTGCAGTGGCAATTTCAGCCGTGGCCTCGCGGGCCTCTTTCATTGAGCGCACAATGACCTTGCCGGCTTCGTCCGCCTCGATCTTCATGCCGTTTTGCGCGGCTTGCGCTTTCAGGGCCTGGGTGGCGACACCAGCGTTTGCTTCGATCGCCTTCTCGGCGTAGGCAGAAAAGGCCGCGCCGATATCCGCGGCGGTGGCGGTGCCGCTAGCTTTGATGATCTCGAAGTCGCGCTTGGCGGCTTCGGCGGCTTTTTTAAGTGCTGCGGTAGAGGTAACCCCGAGTCGCTCGAACGCGGCGTCGACGGCTTCGGCGGTTTCTGCGGCCTTGGCCTTGGTTTTGTCGAGCTCGGCCTGCAGCTGCACGAGCACCTTTGCTGCGCCCTGAGTGTCGCCGGCTTCGATCAAGCGCGCGTATTCGGCCCGCAGTTCTGCGACTTTGGCGCGCGCGGCATCGGCTGCGGCTGATTGTGCAGCGCCGCTGGCTGTGGCTTTCTTGCCGACCTCTTCGACCTGCGTGGCCATGTTGACCAGCTTGCCGCCTGCTACTTCGGCGTTGTTGCCGAGGGTTTCGAGGCTGTCGGCGCTCATGCCGACGATCGTGGTGGTTTTCTCAAGCGCCTTGTTCGCGCTTTCAATTGGCGCGGTTACAGCAGCGAATCCCTCTTTTGCATCATTCGCGGCATCAGTTGCAGCATCGAAAGCAGCTTCTGACTTTTTGCCAAACACTTCCATAACCGCATATGCGGCCTGGGCTTCTGCTCGAATGCTGGACGCTGCCGCGGCAAACGAGTCGGACAGATCGCCAAACGTGATTTTCGATAGCCCGTTGGCAATAATCGCTACCTCGGCAAGAATTGCCGAGGTGAGCCATGCCATGCCCTCGCCTGCTTTATAGATGCCGGCCAGCACGAGATTGAAACCGCCACTCATGACGCCCTGTGCGGTTTTTAGAAATGCTGCGGCTTTCGTGGCTTCCGCGCCAATGTTTTCGAAGAACGCCTTCGAGTCGGCGGCGAATGCCTGCATGCGCGCATAGACCGCGGAGAAGTCGATCTCGGCAATGAACCCCCTCACCCACTCCGCGCCGGCCTTGAATGCCTCGGCAATCGACTGCCCGAATTGTGTCGCCGTGCCGTTGCTGACGAATTCACGCAACCCGGTAGCCAGTGCGTTGAGTTGCTCTTTCAACGGCCCGAGGATGGGTTCGCCGAGCTTGATCTTGAGAGCCTCCCATGCGCTCGCAAGACCTTTACTCGCACCGTCGAGGTTGTTGGACATCACGCCAGCAAAGGTCTTTGCAGAGCCCGCAGCGTCATCAAGCTTGGCTTTCAGGTCATCTAGCGAGCCAATGCCCTGGTTCAGGAGCGCCCGCAGCGCGGGGACCGCCTCTTGGCCGACGGCGAGAATGGCCTTTTGCCCTGCCGGTCCGGCAGCAGCGAGTTGTCGCAACGCCTGGTCGAAGTCACCTGTGATGATGCCGGCTGATGCGAGTTCGCGGCGGAACGTGGATGCCGGGTTGCTGAACTGCGCCAGGATCGAGTTCAGCGCAGTACCCGCCCTGCTCGCGTCAATGCCGGCGTCGGCGAATTTGCCGATGATGGCGACGGTTTGTTCGAGCGACAGGCCGAGTGAGTTCGCCAGCGGTGCGGCGTAGCTCAGCGCATTCGCGAGGCCATCAACGGATGTGTTCGAAGCATTCGCGCCCTTCGCAAGCACGTCTGCCACCCGACCTGCGTCTTGGAACGACAACCCCATGCCCGCAACGGCTTTGCTGATGTAGTCGCTCGAGGTCGCAAGATCGACACCACCGGCGATCGCGAGGTCGAGCACGGCAGGCAGGGTTGCAACGGCATCGGACGCCGACAGCCCGGCTTTTGCGAGGTTTTCGAGGGCGTTTGCGGCTTCGACGGATGTAAAGGCGGTGCTCGCGCCGGCCTCTTCTGCCGCTGCTTTGAGTGCCGCGAGCTCGTCGCCAGTGGCGCCCGATGCCGCGCCGACCCGCGACATTGCTGCCTCGAATTCGCGAGCTGAATCGATCGAAGCGTTGAAAAACTTGAAGCCGAAATAGCCCGCGACCGCAGTCGCCAGCTTGCCGGCGTTGCGCTGGATAGCGTCGAATACGTTTGACGCCTGATCCGTTGCGCTGATGATGATCTTGGTGACGAGATTCGCCATTACGCACCCATTGCAGACGTGTGCACCAACCCATTGGCGCGGTAGTGCGCGACCGGATCAGCCCGCAGCGCGCGCAGGTTGGCCGCCCACGCCAGGCCGCCCCCCAGCCGCACAGCGGCATGCATCACCTTGCGTTGCGACCAGCGCACGCCGCTCACGTGCATGGCCTCGAGAAACAGCGCATCGGCCTCGGCCCGTGTGCCGGGCTGGGTGACGTACAAGAAGTCATGCAGGATTGCGGCGGCACGGTGGCGGCCATTCACGGGCACGAGGGGCCAGAACACGCGCGGAATGCTGGCGAGATCGGTAATGAAGCCGGCCGGCACCTCGATGGCGCCCCGAGTGGTGTGATACACGAGCGGCGCCATCAGAACCCAGTCGCGGGATCCGATCGGCTGCAGCAGGGGGGCTCCGTCGAAGGTCACGCAGGCCTCACTTGACGCAGTAGATCAGCACCTCGTGGGGGTGCGTTTTGGCGTTGAAGCGCTCGCGAATCACCTCGCGCTCGGCCTCGATGGTGGCGGCGCAGTACGTGCGCACCATGCCGCCCGCGTAGTCGAGCGTGCTGCAGCCGGTAAGGCCGGCAAGCGTGGCCAGACCGACAGCCGAGCGCATTAGCACACGCTGCCAGGCAAAGGCCATGCGCAGGTGCGTACGGGTGAGGTCTTCTATGGCTTCGGACCAGCGGCAGGCCATTGCCAACGCAGGCTGGGCCGCACGCGCTGGGTTTGCTGGGGCAGGCGGTACGATGCGGACGGGCGTCATGTCAGTAGCTCCGGATTGCAAGAGGGTTGAAGCCGTTGCCCAGGGGCAGGCGCCCCGGTCGTGGCCTGCGGATCCGCACAGGGCGCAGGGCATGTCAGTCCATCACCACGCGGTTGAGCAGCCAGCCGTACAGAAACTGGCGCTGGGAATGGCGGCGCTCGGTGAGCTCGATGTATCGCACTGCCTGAAGGCCGTTGAGCCCCCGCAAGAGTGCGGTGCGCCCGTCGCGCCCTCGCCATTCGAGAAAAGTTGTGAGGGCGGCCAGGCTCTGGCGGCCGATGCGCCCGTCGACGAACAAGTCGGCGTAGCGGTGCTGACTGTTGAGCCCGTTCAGCAGTCGCTGCAAGAAGCCCGCGGCCACGTGCGGGCCCATGTTCACGCCGGTATCGATGAGCTCGACGCCGACGGCCTCATCGATCACCAGCACCGACGAAAAGTTGGGCGCTTTGATGTAGCGCGTGCGGTAGATCTCGCGCGCAAAGTCGGCCGACAGCGCTTGCATCGGCCCCTGATAGCCGTTGGCACGGGCGACCGCGACGGTGATGCCATATTTGGTCTCACCGCCCCGGTCTGCAGGGTGGTCCACATACCCGCCCTCGGTCTTGAGAATGCCATCGAGAATCCTGGAGATGGCATCGTCACTGAAAAAGCTGGCCAGCGTCATTTTGGAAACCTCGAGTGCTCTTCTTGAAACTGGCGCTTCGCCAGCGATCGCGCCCAGCGGCGCAGGTGGTCGGTGCCGATGAAGCCGATGAACCCGCCGATGCCGGCGCTGTAGCGCTCAGAGATGCCATACGCGGTGGCCGCGGTGACCACCGAGAATGTCATGAGCGCGCAGAGCAGGCCTTCGAGCAGCACTCGCAGCCAACGACGCTCACGCCCGTCATAGATCACCCGCAACAGCCCGATAACCGCGCTCAAGAGCGCGGCCATCACAGCAGACATGGTTTCAGGTAGCCACCTGAACAGCAGCTCCCACAACTGCGGGTCTTTTTCGGGCATTGCGCGGTTCATCCTGGTGCAGTCCGGACACGGCGGGACGGCGATCAGGCCGCGTCGCGCAGCTCGACGAAGAACGGTTCGGTTTTGCCCACGGGCGTTTTCGCGCGGCCGGTCAGCGGAATGCTGTTGAAGTCATCCGCCAGGAAGTCGAATGCGGTGTCAGGCGCAACGATGCCTTCCCACACCGTGGCGATGCACGGCAGCTTGTCGGCGAAGTTGATGCCATCAAGCACGAACTGGGCGCGGATCTCATTCACCGTGCTGGCGCTGATACGGGTGCCGCTGATCGCGTTGTAAGCGCCATGCACCTTGACGGTGGCCGCGTCGGCAATGCCGCTGATCACTTTCAGCCAACCCAGGCGGTAGTTCACCAGGTAGTGCGTGCCCTCGACGTAGGTGGTGGCGCCGGTGGCGTCTTTGACGACCACGGTTTCCCAGTTTTGGTGCGGGAGCTCGACCCAGCCGCCCAAGTCCACGACGACCGACAGCGCAGCACCTTCGGCGATGGTGCCCGATGGGGTGTTGATGACCGACTGCGAGCCCATGAGGGCCAGAGTGAGGCCTTCGCGGTCGACCTCGCCGAACGTGACGGCAAACTCCGCCGGTTTCGGCAGGTTGACCGACTCGATGACCTGGCCGTAAGTGATACGGCCCTTGCTCATCTTCTCTTTGGACTCGACGTTCGGTTTGTACTCGAACTTTTCGACCTCGTAGGGCCCGTACATCGACATGAGGGCCCCGGTGAGCGGGTTGATACGGCGAACGTACAGGTCGCCGGCGCCAAGAAATCCACGTGCTGCCATGATTGTTGCTCCTATGGTGAGACGCGGCGGGCCACGTCGGAGAGGCTGAAGTAGAGAGCCAGGCGCAAGGCGCGGCCGTCGTAGTCGGGTGCCGGGATTTCGGTCATCTCGGCAAAATTGAATCGGTCGGGCTCGAACGCCAGCAGTCGGCCCAGCGCGGTTTGAAGTGCCGTTGTCGCTGCGGCGCGGTCGGTCGGCCGTGCTCTGCCGGTGTCGACATACACATAGAGCGCAAAGCGGTGAGCGAGCTTGATCTCGTGGCGCTTTGCGCTCGCGATCGCCGCGCCCAGCCACACCACTTGCATGGCGACCGTCGGCGCACCCGGGCCGGAGAGATCGAGCGCGGCATAGGTGTCATGCACGGGCTGCCCGGGCAGGCAATCGGCCAGGTGGGCGATGATGGCGGCTTCGAGGGTGGCGAACATCAGGCCGTCACCTCCATGAGCTCCGCGACCCATTCGCGACCGTCGCCAACCCGGCGCGGATGACTCGCGACCTGATAGAGCTGACCGCGAATGGTGAGGACGTCGTCTCGCTGCAGGGCTATCGCACCGGCCGGGTAGCGCAGCGTGTAGTCACCCACCTGAGCGGCGCCGAATGCGTCGATATCGGCCACGCTGAACACGCCGTTGAACACCGCCCCGGCGGCCGGGGTGACCGGCTCGCCGAGGGTGGCGTAGATGGCGTCAAGGTGGGGCGCAACGTCAATCATGGCGATCAGGTTGCAGCCGGCAGGTACGCGCCGAGCTTGATCTTGACCGTGGGCGACGGGTTTGCGGCGGCGGCCACTGCCACACCGATGCACACCTGGGCCGCACTGGTCTTGTTGACCGCGCTGCTGCCGGGCACCCAGAACACGCGATCGCCCACATCGATGGCGAGCGCACTGGTTTTGGCGAGGGTGACCACACCTTCTGTGATGAATTCGCCCGGTGTGCCGCTGGCCACAGCATCGGTGGCGACGCCGAACAAGCCAGCACCGAACAGGTAGCCGGCCCCTGCTGCCACGTTGGCGGCCGGGGTCAGGGTGAGGGTGTCACCCGGTTGTACAAAGTTCTTCATGTCGAAACTCCTTCAGATTGGCCTCAGGCTCCAATATTTTTGAACAGGCCGCGGTGGTCGATGGCCTTGGCTGCGAAGTCGAGCCGCGCCTTGATCTCCATGCCATCAATCTCGAAGCCGTTGCGGGTTTCGAGATACACCCCCTCGTTGCCTTCGAGGTAGCAGTACTCGATGGTGTCGATCTGCGCAGGATCGGCGGCGAGATACCAGGCGGTGGCGCTGGCGACATCGAGGCGGGGCTCGACGATGGGCTGCAGCGCGCCGGCAAACGGGTTGATGTCGAGGCCCTTGGTCGAGACATAGGCCGAGCTGGTGAACTGGTGGGCGATGGTCTCGAGCGCTGCAGGCACCAGCAGGTATGCCGGGGTGACGTTGATCACACGCCCGTCGAGGCTGGTTTGCTTGCGCATGGCCGCACGTGCCAGCCCGAGCGAAGCGACCGCGATCGCCGCATTTGCGGCGGCCAGGTTGCCGTGGTCGGCGTGGAACAGGGCAACGGTGTCGGCCATGGCCGCATTGGAGGTCACGATGCCCCACACGATGTCTGACTCGAGGTCCGCCGCAGCGCGGCCGAACTTGGCCGGCATGTCGGTGAAGGCGCCGAGGTCATCATTGATGATGGTCTGGCGGGTGATGGCGATGATGCGGCCGTAGGTGGCGAGCTGATAGGTCTCTTTGCCTTCGCCGATGGTGCCGTAGGTGAACTCGCCATGCTCGTTGACCTTGACCAGGTTGGGGGCATCACCCACTTGCGTGCGCTGGATCTGCTTGAAGTCGGGCGCGCCGGCCTGCTTGGTGAAGGGGCGGAAGGTTTGCGGCGCGGCCTCGTAGGCTGCGCGCAGCGTTTTGTTTGCCACGTTCGCGAGGATGGCGGGGAAATCGCCCGTGCCGTGCATGGCGCGCTGCGCGAGCTGCAGTTTGTCCATGCCGCGAGTGTTCACGCCCTGGGCTTCGAGCAGGCTACGCCCGAGCTCGAGCAGCGACAGGCCGCGGTACTGCCGGCCGTTGTCGTCGAGCTTGTGCTTGGCCGGGCTGGCGCGGTTGAGGATGGCGTTTTCGACAGCGGCCCGACGGGTGTCGGTTTCGTCTTGAACGGTTTCAATGTGCGTCATGCGCGAGGTGGTGCCCGCGGAATCACGCACGGCCAGGTGCTCGAGGATGACGGCGCGGGCTTGCTCGATGGTGGCGCCATCGGCAATGAGCTTGTCGGCCAGCTGCACATTGTGACGCTTGCACAACTGGTTGATTTCGCCGACGCGCGCACGCTCGGCAGCAATCGCTGCTTCGCGCACCTGGTCGGCATTGACGGTGTTGCCGGTTTCAGCGGGCGCGTTGCCCGCCGGGGTTTCGTGATCACCCATTTTGGGCTCTCCTTTTGTGGCGGGCTGGGCCCGGTTGAAAAACACACACTCTGTGCGCTCGCCACCCACTTCAGGGGCGCTGCGCACTTGAGCAGAGGCATCGGCCGGAATGGCAACGAACGAAAGCTCGGCAGGCTCCCAGTCGACGGCGCGGTAGATGTCGAGCTTGCCTTCTTCTTTGATGACCTCGTATTTGCGCACGGTATAGCCGACCGAGATGTTGCGCAGGATGCCGGCCTTGACGTCGGCCATGATGGGGGCGACATCCGCACGCTCTGAGAAGCGCACCAGCGCCCTGCCCTCACCGGCCTCCAGCCATGCACGCTCGACCACGCCAATGGTGGCGTCCAGGCTCGCGCAGTGATCCTTGAGCAAGGGGGCGCCGGCGTTGAGCCGGTCCATGCGCACATGAGCGGCATCGAGACTCAGCTCTTCTTCGTAGTGGCGGTCTTCCCACCAGTCGTAACGCCGCACCCTGGCGCCGGTGCTCCACACCAGTTGAACGGTGCGTGTTTCTTCGTTGAGGGTGGCGGGCTGAAAGCTTGCCTCACGCGTCTGGACGGGCAGCGCTCTGCGGGTTTCGTGTTGGGGCGTGGTCATTTCTTGAGGTCCTTGGTTTCGATGGCGTCTGGGTCGGCGTCGGGCGCCGCGGGGCCGGCGAAAAACGCCAGGGCGTCGAGCGCACCGGCGGCCTTGAGCTTCTGGAAGTCTTCGCCGATCTCGGCAAACACGCGGTCGGGCTGATAGCCGCGTTGCCTGAGCTTTTCTGAAAGCGTCGACATGCCGGCCTTGATCTCTTCGGCATCGGCGCGCACATCTTGCTGCGGATTCACATAGCCCCACCGCGGGGGGGTGGCCTCGAAGGCGTAGTCGGGCGCCGGGATGAGGTTTGCCGAGGCCGCGCTATCGACAAACGCGCGCCAGATCGGCGCGAGCAGCCGGGGCACTAGCACGTGCCATTGGCGCTGACTGGCGCCGCGCCGAAACTCGAGCACCCCGGTGCGGGCGCTGGAAAAGTTCACCTGCGACAGATCGCCGGTGAGCATTTCGAAGGTCACGCCCAGGCCGGCGGCGATCGCGTAGAGCTGCACGCGGATGTATTCAGCGTAGCCACCGACCGCAGCAGGCTGGGCGACCGTCACACTTTGACCGTTGGCGGCCAGCACGGCACCCGGCGACAGCTGCCCGAGGTGCCCAAACTGGGCTGCGTGCGACTGCGCATCAGCAACCGATTGACCGGCGCCAGGAATGGCGAACTGTTCGCCTTCGCCCGACACGATCACCGACAGCAGCGCCTCGTTTTGCTTGCGCGCCAACTCCGCGTCTTCATAGATCGCCAGGTCGCGCATGCGGGCAATCACCGGCGCAAACCGGGTAATGCCGCGAGCCTGGCCAGGGCGCTCGGGCGCGAACAGGTGAATGATCGCTTCGGCCGGGATCCTGCGGCTTTGGGTCGAGTAGCGGGCCCCGATGCGGGTGTGGTCCCCAGGGTGGTGATCATGCAGCCAGTACGCAGCAGGGCTGCCGAGGCTGTTGAACTCCACACCGGATACGATCGGGCCGCCCGATTCACCCTTGGCCGCATTCTTGCCCGAGTCCAGGTAGTCGATTTCGAGCAGCTGAAGCTGCAGCGGCACCGCGAGCCCATCGTCCGGCCTGCGCGTGCGCAACCGGATCAGCACCTCGCCGTCTTGCTCCATGGCGCGGTAGGCTTGCGCGACCAGGCCGTTGAAGTCTGCGCGGCCGTCGGCGTCGCATTGCGCCTGCCAAGCGTCCCAGACCAGCTGGAGACCTTTGCGGACGGGGTCGCGACGCGCCTTCGACTCCAGGGTGATGCCCTCGCCCACCACGTTTGCGACGAGCGAGTCGAGGGCTTTGCGGGCATAGGGGTTGTTCTGCACCAGGCTACGG
>JAEUNS010000305.1 GCA_016790005.1 Zoogloeaceae bacterium | reverse complement strand
CACAAGCGCTGATCCCACAGTTGGCCAGTGCCGGCATCAACACCTGCCTTTCATGGTATTCCCCCGGCTCGCCCCTGCCGCTGACGGTCGATTGGCGCTTCGTGCTGGTGGACACCCGCAAGCACGGCGCGGCATCGGGCGCCCCGGGCATACCCCTGGCATGGGGCCTGGCCAATGTCGAGGCCTTTCAGGCCGCGATCAAGGCAGGCTTCGATGGTGCCTCGGGCTGGTTCTTCCTGCAGGGCAACCCACCGCCCAAGGCGCTCGCGCCCGGTCATGCCCAGATCGTGCGCCTGCTCAATCTCGTCCGCCACGATGCCGACATCCGTGAGATCGAGGCGCTTCTCAAACAAGACGTGGCGATCTCATACAAGCTCCTGCGATTCATCAACTCGGCTGGTTTCGGCCTGATGTGCGAGATTCAGTCGTTTCGCCATGCAGTCAGCATTCTTGGCTACACCAACCTCAACAAGTGGTTGTCGCTGCTCCTGGTTACGGCCAGCCGCGACCCCGGCGCGCCCGCGATGATGCAGACCTCGATCGCACGTGGACGCTTCATGGAGGAGATCGGCACAAGCTTCTTCGACAAATCGGAACTGGATAACCTGTTCATCACCGGCGCCTTTTCCTTGCTCCCTACCCTGCTGGGCACTTCGATGCAGAGCGTGCTCGACGAGATGCATCTGCCCGACGCGGTCACCGATGCACTGTTGAATGAGGAGGGTGGATACGCACCCTTTCTCAAGCTCGCGCGTGCCTGCGAGAATTTCGACGTCACTGCACTCCAAAAACTCGCCTCCGAGTTGCAACTCCCTCCCGAGTCGATCAACCGGGCCCTTATCAGCGCACTCGGGTTTGCCGACAGCCTGCAGGCGTGATGGCGGATGCTGCGAACGCGGCCCGGCCTCGGCCGCGGATTTGATCACGCGGCACTTTTCGTGCCATGAATAGAATATGTGCTCCGCAGCACCGGTAATCACGAGCATGGTTTCAACAACCCAGGACGTGCCGATCACGGCCGCTCCGCAGATCCGCGAGGACCATGCGGAGGCGATCCTGCGACTACTCGAGGCGCACAGCCCCCCCGACTGGTCAGAGATCGCACTGCTCGCAATCCGCAGCCCGACACTCCTGCACCCACTGCTACTGGCCCTGGCAGACGACACAAGCGGCGAAGCCACGGAAACATTGAGAACCGGGCTCGCACGCCGGGTCGAGGCATTACTTCGATCGGCAGGCTGCGATCTGTTGCGCGCGTGGCTGCTACTGGGTCAGTGGTCACCAGCGCCGGAGATGATCATTGCGGTCGAGCGTCACTCGGTTGCGGCCTTGATTCTGGCCGAGTGCGCCCGCCACCTGGCAATCGAAACACACTACCCGTACCCGGATGAAGCCTATCTTGGTGGCTTGTTTCACGCCTTCCCGCCGGATCTGACGACCGTCGCAGGTAGCCTCGCGGAACTCCCAAGCCCTGGACGCCCCATCGCTTCGCACTTGCGGCTCCTGTCACCGGCACTGGCAGATTGCTTGTCGATCGGCGCCATCACTGACGAGCAATGCCTGACGGCACACCCGCTGTTGCGAATAATGCATTGTGCCCGCTTGCTGGTTCGCCCCGACTGGGCCGATGCCGCATCGCGCCTTGCGGCACTGACCGGACTGAGCATCGAGGCGCTTGCCAGTCTTCGCGCCGATACGCGCTATCTTGCCGGCGCACTGCCCGACGACGGGCCAGACGACAGCCCCTACCCCTACATTACCGAGCAACACACCGGAGCCCTCACCCATCCGGGCGCGTCTACTGGGCTAACGACATTTCGCGATGCAGCATTGAGCGGACTGGTCAGGCTGGTGTTCGATGGCGTAGAGGAGCAATCCATTGCCGGACGCTACAAACTCGCCTGCCGCCTGCTGAGCGGGATCGCGCCCCCGTTTCTGCTCGTCACCGACGACGGCAGAATACGCGCCCTTCCGCTGGGCATAGACACGGCGACCGAGAGTTTCATCGATGAACTCGAACTGCGCCTGGAGGACGAAGCAAGCGTGATCTCGCTGGCCGCGCGCAGTGCCAGACCCTCATCGTGGGCATTCGACTCGCTGGCGGTTTCGCGCAGTCTGGTCGACCTGCAGATCGGCCGCAGACTCGGGCCCGGAGGTTTTGACTGCATCCCACTGAGACCCGAGGCCGATCGCGGCGTCGCACTTCGCCATCGCTGCACGGGACTCAAGCCGGCCTGCGGCGAATCACTGCTGGGCGCGCTGTGTGGCGCCGCACTCAACGCATGGCTCAAGGACCGCCGGCAGCGAGCCGCAAGCGACGCAACCGCACGCCGCATCGAGCTGCGCTTCCGCGAACATGCGCGCAAGCTGGCCCATGAAGCCAACAATCCGCTGACCGTGATCCGCAGCTATCTCGAGGTCATGTCTCAGCGCCATCGCGACGCCACCGGGCTGGATGCCGAGGTGGCGGTCATCGATGCCGAAATCGATCGCCTGACCGGGCTGGTACGCGCGCTTGGCAACCCACCGGAACCCGGGCCCGAGCCGGCCCATTGCGCCCTGGCCGGCCTGCTGAACGAATTGCGGGCCCTTTACGCACCGACGCTATTCGATCGACGCGGCATACAGTTCGAACTCCGGGTCGCGCATGGCCTCCCGGATGTTGCAATGCCGGCCTCGAAACTGAAGCAAGTAATCATCAACCTGTTTCGCAACGCGTCGGAGGCCCTTCAGCCCGGGGGGCGTTTTTCGGTGGTAGCGCCCGGCCAACTGATCGCGAACGGCGTACCTTGCATCGAGATTAGGGTCATCGACAATGGTCCCGGTCTGCCACAGGAACTACTCGCGAATCTGTTTGCCCCGCACAGCACCAGCAAGGGCGGCGACCATCAGGGCTTGGGGCTTGCCCTCGTCAGGGAGATCCTGGCCGAATCCGGGGCATATGTCCTTTGTCGTAGCCAACCCGGAACCGGAACCAGCTTTCAGATACTTGTGCCAACTCATGAATCCAGTTAGATTGTAAAATCTTGATTCATGATTGAACCTATTTCCGTGTTCTCGGGGTTTCAATGGCCTTACCGAGCGATCAGCCGTTCGCAAGTCGTGCCGAATCGCAGGGGGCAGGGGCGTCGCGCATTCTAATAGTGGATGACGACTCAGCACTGCGGCTCAGCCTGCCACACATACTGAATTCCCCCGGTCGAACATTCGAAGATTGCGGCAACGTTTCGGATGCAATTGCGCTTCTGTCGAAATCAGTTTTTGACCTGATCATTCTGGACTACCGGCTTCCCGATGCGACCGGGCTCACACTGCTCGACTGGCTCGCGTCCGAAAAGCGCGACGAGGCGGTCATCATCATCAGCGGCGAAGATGCAATAGACGCGGCCATCGGTGCCCTCCGGCGCGGCGCCGACGACTTCGTGCGCAAGCCCTATCATGCCGCGCAACTTCAGCGCGCGGTCCAGAGCGCCTTGCACAAGCGTGCGCTCGAAACCACCAATCGGGCAATGAGCGCACGCCTGCGCGCCTCGGAGCGCCTGCATCGCTATCTGGTGGAGAGCTCACCCGACCTTATCTTTACCCTCGATGCCAATGCCCGCTTCAGTTACGTCAATCCGCGCATCGAGGCGCTGCTCGGTTTCAATCGCCAAACCTTGATCGGCCAGCCCTTTCTGGCGCTGGTGATGACAGAAGACACCGAACGGGTTCAAGGCCTGCTGCAGGCCCAGCACCACAACCCCGGTTCCAATTTCAGCATCGAGTTGCGACTGCGCCGCGCCGACAGCACCCATGCTAACCCCTCGCCGGTCACGGTCACGCTACAGGGCATCCCGATGATCAACCGCAGCTTCGGTCAGGGCCGTTATCTGGGCCTCTACGGCGTGGCGCGCGACATCTCGGAGCGCAAGCGTGCGGAAGAGATCATCACCTTCCAAGCCTATCACGACCAACTGACCAACCTGCCCAACCGGGTGTTGTTCAAGGATCGCCTGGAACTGGCCATTGCCCAGGCGCAACGGCGCGGCCGCGCGTTGGCGGTCATGTTCATCGATGTCGATCGGTTCAAGCTCGTCAATGACAGCTATGGTCATGCCGAGGGCGATGCCCTCCTCAGAGGCATCGCCGCCCGTCTGTCATCGACCCTACGCAAAGGTGACACCCTGGCACGGCTGGGCGGAGACGAGTTCACCGTGCTGCTTCCCGACATCGACACCGCCGAAGACGCCGACTTCATCGCCCGCAAGATTCTCGACGCACTCGAGGAGCCGTTCGAGCTGAACCATGGTGAGTTTCGTGCAACGGTCAGCATCGGGGTATCGATCTTTCCGCGAGACGGAAACACCGCCGAGGCCCTCACCCAGCATGCCGACATCGCAATGTACCGGGTCAAGCGCTCGGGCAAGAACGCGTTTCGCTTCTTCGCGCCCGAACTCGACACCGAACACCGCGATCGCCTCAGCATCGAGAACGATCTGCGGGTTGCGCTAGATCGCGACGAGTTCGAGCTGCATTATCAGACGCAGGTCAGCATGTCACAGCGCAAGGTCGTCGGCGTCGAAGCCCTGCTGCGCTGGAACCATCCGGAGAACGGTCAGATAGGCCCGGACATATTCATTCCGGTCGCCGAAGAAATCGGTCTGATCGGCGACCTCAGCGACTGGGTGCTGGAAAGCGCCTGCTCCCAACTCGGCCGTTGGCGCAGGGACGGGTTCAAGGACTTGAGAATGTCACTCAACCTGGCGCCCAACGACTTCGACCGCAAGGACATCGTCCGACATGTGATCGACTGCATCAATCGCCATCACCTGCCGCCATCGCAGATCGAGCTCGAGATCACCGAGAGCATGATGATGAATGACTCGTCGCGGGTTGCGATGCGGGTGAAGCAGCTCAGGGATGCCGGCGTCGGAGTTGCGATTGACGACTTCGGTACCGGATACTCCGCGCTCGCCTACCTGCAGAAGTTTCCGGTGAGTGTGCTCAAGATCGACCGTAGCTTCGTGAGCGAGCTGAATGGCAAAACGATCAACCCGATCGTGTCGGCAATCATGGGCATCGCCAAGGGCTTCGATCTGAAGCTGATCGCAGAGGGCGTCGAGTTCGCAGAGCAGGCCAACAGCCTGAACGCCCTGGGATGCGACGTCATGCAGGGCTATTACTTTGCCCGACCTGTCGGCGCCGTGGTTGCTACCGGGCTGATTGCGCATCCACCCAGAATGCCGGACAACAACAACCCAAGCTGGCTACAGTAAACAAAGGGCGGACCAAGCCCGCCCTTTCAAGCCACTGGCGGCAAGCATTACATCGCAAGAATCCAGCTGACCAATGCCTTGGCCTCTTCTGCCGTCACCGTCGGATTAGGGGGCATGGCCACCGGACCCCAAACCCCCTTACCACCCTTTACCACCTTTTCGGCCAGCATTGCCGGCGCATCGGCCTGGCCCCTGTACTTCTCGGCAACATCCTTGTACGACGGGCCGACAACCTTCTTGTCGAGCTGATGACAGGCCATACAGTTCTTCTTCTTGGCGAGATCTGCATCGGCAAAGGCGGGGGCTGCAGTCAGCAGACCAATCACGGCGGCAGTAGCCACAAATACTTTCATGTTTCTTCCTCTCATTGTTTGTTTTGAAGCAGCTCGGACCAGCACCCTGATTTTGCCTGTTCGCACGCCGGCTGTCACCCGGGCGATGGCAAGCTCGCGCCGAACTTCGGACCTGCTCAACAGATCCAGCCGATTAACGCACCTGCCGCACGCCAGGTTTACACTCAGCAGCCAAACCTACTGACGCACTTCGGCGACATTCGCAGGCAGCGCAAGTTGTCCGGTCGAACGAAACGGATTGATATCCAGCCCGCCACGCCGGGTATAGCGTGCCCATACGGCCAGGGCAGCCGGACGACAGCGACGCATGATGTCGCAGAAGATGCGCTCGACACACTGCTCATGAAACTCATTGTGATTGCGAAACGAAACGATATAGCGCAGCAGACCTGCACGGTCGATGGGCGCGCCGCGGTAACGGACGACCAGCATGCCCCAGTCGGGCTGGCCTGTGACCAGGCAGTTCGACTTCAACAGATGGGAATAGAGTGTTTCGGTGACCGGGCCAGACTCCGGATCTGCCAACAGAAAACCGGGATCCGGCTCATAGCGGTCGATCTCGATATCGAGCTCGTCCAGCAGAATCCCTCGCGGAAAGGCCACCTCCCGCATCGGCCGTGCCGATAAATCGTACAGATCGACCTCGACTTCGGCGCCGCAGGCGGCCGAGAGATCAACCCTCATGATCTCGCGAACCTCGGTCACATCAGTGAAACGGGTTTGGTTGAATGAATTGAGGTAGAGCTTGAGCGACTTGGATTCGATCAGAAAGGGCGAATCGGCCGGCACACGCAACACGCCGATCGCCACCACCGGCTTGCCGCGCGGGTTCAACCATGACAACTCGTAAGCATTCCATACATCGACCCCTGTGAATGGCAGCGCGGCCCCCAGGATGCCGAGTTCGTCGCGCTTGTGCTGGCGATCTATGGGAAACAGCAGTTCATTCGTGTAGGTGTCACGGTAGCTCACCGCCTTGCCGAGCGGCGAGAGGTGCATATCGGGGTTGGGCACTGATTTTTTCATCGACGAATTTTACCCGTACACGGCAAATCGCGCGCCAATCTCAGGCCTGTCGACACGGTAAGCGTCAGATTTCGTGTCACAGACAGCCCAGGTCGCCCGCGTCGTGACGGAATCCACTCTCGATTCGGCCCCCTGCCTGTTAACCTCGGCTTACGCATCAGGCATCGGGCAAAAAGCGCTGCTTCCCAGGCTTGGCGCGGTCCTACCCTTACCAGCAAACGGAACCCAAATGCTATCGACACAACTCCGGGCAGTGATCATGCCGCGCAATGCACAATTCCTCGACCAGGCCACCCGGGTCGGCCAGCATGTGCTACCGCCCGAAGTCGAAGATCGCTGCGAGCAGATCACCCTGCAAGACGATCTGCGCAGATTCATTGCTCTCGATACGCGCGTGCAAAGCACTCGCCTCGCACGCTCGATTTTTCTTGGCACGCTTGGCGTACAGGTTGCTTTACTGATATTTCTTGCCGACGTCAGCCCGCAGCTTTTCGCTTCGGTGTTTTCGCTCAGTCTGATTTCCTTGCCCATATTACTCGTTCTGGGCACTATTGCATTTGGTCTACATATGCGCTTTGACACCCGGCGTAATGCGCTTGCCCGGCAGTTCTTCGAGCTAGGCCTGCGCGTCGATGAGCGCTACCGGCTACTGACCAATGTTGCGCACCCGAGCGTGATCGCAAGCCCTTGAGCAATCGCGGCCCGGCCAACCGACACCCTGCTGACATTCCAATGACAAAGCTCACCAAGGCCTGCCTTGCAGGTGCCACATTGATGCTAGTCGCCGTCGCGTTCCTGCCCATGGATGCGTCGGCGCAGACCTTTGCAGCAGTCGTGTTGCTGGCATTGTTGTGGATCTGCCGGGTCGCGGCTGACGGCGAGCACCAGAACACCTTCCGGCTACTTGTCCTTGTCATTGGCGGCTTCATCACTCTTCGCTACCTGGCGTGGCGTGGCACCTATACGATCCATGCTGCTGATACCTTGTCGCTCATTGCCGTTTTGTTGCTGTTCGGTGCCGAAATCTACTCGTCGGCAATTCACTTTCTGGGAGGACTGGTCAACGTCACCCCGTTGCGCCGGCCACTCCTCAGCTTGGCGCTGATGCCTCGGGACATGAGCATCCCGACCGTGGATGTAATGATTCCTTCATACAACGAGGATCCGGAACTGCTTGAGGTAACGCTGCGCGCCGCCCGCATGATGAACTACCCGCAGGGTCGCTTCCGCGTGCACCTGCTGGATGATGGCGGCACCGACGACAAGATTTCGCACCCCAACCCCGACGTTGCCGCCAAGGCGCGCGAACGCCGGACTGAACTCAAGGCCCTGTGCGCAAGGCTGGGGGTAAACTACATCGCGCGGGCACACAACGAGCGCGCCAAGGCCGGCAACATCAACCATGCCCTCCAGCTCACCAACGCCGATCTGGTAGTGATTCTGGATGCAGACCATGTGCCGACGGTCGAGTTTCTCGACCGGACCGTGCCGTGGTTCATGCGTCATGACGATGTGTTTCTGGTGCAAACCCCGCATTTCATGGTCAACCCCGATCCGATCGATCGCAACCTGCTGCATAGCTTCAGCCGCATGCCGTCCGAGAACGACATGTTTTACCGGGTCGTGCAGCGTGGCCTTGATTTCTGGGGCGCGTCGTTCTTCTGCGGATCTGCGGCGGTCCTTCGTCGGCGCCACCTCGATGAGGTCGGCGGCTTGTGCGGCGACACCATCACCGAAGACGCAGAAACCGCGCTTGCGCTGCACAGCAAGGGCTACCGCTCGATCTACATCGACCGCCCGATGGTTGCGGGACTGGCGCCCGAGACCTTCACCGGCTTCGTCACCCAGCGCATGCGCTGGGCCCAGGGCATGACCCAGATCCTGCTGATCAAGCGTCCGTTCATGGCGCCGGGGCTCAACGCCTTTCAACGAATCGGCTATCTGAGTTCGATCCTGTTCTGGCTCTTTCCGTTTGCCCGTGTGATCTTCCTGACCGCCCCGCTTGCCTATCTGATCTTCGGCATGGAGGTCTACCACGCCTCGATCGCGCAGATCATCGCCTACACACTCCCGCATGTGATCGCGACCTACATCATTGCCGACCTGCTGTTCGGCAGGACGCGCTGGCCATTGATATCCGAGCTCTACGAGGTCATGCAGTGCCTGTTCTCACTGGTGGCGGTGTTCAAGGTGATCATCAACCCGCGCGCGCCTTCGTTCGTCGTGACCCCAAAGGGCGCCACGCTCGAAAGCACCACTGTTTCTCCGCTGGCCTGGCCGTTCTATGTATTGTTCGCGCTGATACTGGTGGGCTGCGCCGGTGGCCTGTACCGTTGGGAGGCATATCCCCTCACCCGCGACATGACAACCGTGGTCATGCTCTGGAACCTGTTCAACCTCGTCACCGTGCTCGCCGCGCTGGGCGCACTGCTGGAACGACAGCAGCGCCGCGCCACGCCGCGCATTCCGGTATCAGAAACCGGCGTCCTGCGCGACGCACACGGACGCACGAGCAGTTGCACGATCGAGGATCTGTCGGCGAGTGGCGCAGGTCTCGCGATCGCGGATGAAACGGAGCCGGTTTTTCATGGTGGCGAACGGCTGACGCTCAGCACCTTCTCGCCGGCAATGGGGCGCACGCTCGAGCTGCCGGTTGTCGTGCGCTCGGCCGAAAGCCTTGGCGGACGGGTGATGCTCGGCACCCAGTTCGATTTGACCGAACCCCATCATGGTGATGAGGCGGTTGCCCTAAGTTACGGCGACAGCGCACGCTGGCTGTTCTTCCAGGAGCGAAGGTCCCGGCCGATTCCTTTTGCCAAGGCGCTCGGAATCATGCTTCGGCTGGTGTGGAAACCGCTCTTCATGCACGTCGCAGTTTTGTCGCGACGGCTGGGGGAGGGTTTCACCGCGTCCGCACGGAGCGGTCGCGCCCCAGCACCCCCTTGAAATCAATCAACCAGAGAATTGATCGTATGCCCCGGACACAACTGTTGCACCTGTTCCGCCTGGCCCTGTTTGCCTTCTTTGTAGGCGGCGCTGTCTCGGCCGCCGAAGCGGCCGAATCATCGCAGCGTGAGATGCGCCTGTCGCGTTTCTCGACCACCCAGGGGCCGGTGAGGCTTACCGATGTATCGTCTTCCGTAGATTTGTTCGTGCCTGTGTCACCGCTGGCAAGCATGAAGGACGCCGCAATCGAGATTCGCTTCAGCCATTCGATCGCGCTGCAGGAGCGTCGCTCCTATCTGCTGGTGCGGCTCAACGACATTTCGCTGGCACAAGTGCCGTTCGACCCCAAGCAACCGGTGGCGAGTGCGCGGATTCGCCTGCCCGACGACTTGTGGCGCAGCGGATTCAACAAGCTGACCCTGGCGGTAATTCAGCACTACATCGACAACTGCGAGGATGGCAACGCGCCGGAGTTGTGGACCGAACTCAAGCTGCATGAATCAAATCTCGAATTCAGCCTCGACACCGACGAGCGCCCCCTGACCCTGCGCGACATCGCGGGCGTGTTTGCGCCTGGCCTCGGCGGGTCCGAACGCGCCCTGTTGATGACCTCTTCAGAGACGGAGGCCGACGCTGTGGTCGCGGACGCACTGCCACTGCTTGCCCAGGCACTCGCTCTGAGGCGCCAGTTCGCCCCCCTGCAGTTCGACTATGCGCGCTGGCCGGCTCAGGCAAACGACACAGCCCTCGGCGGGATATCCTACTTGCCGCCCGAGTTTGCCGGCAAACCGCATGTGCTCGTGGGCACCTTCGAGCAACTCGGCGCGATCCTCCCGGGAATGCTCCCCGAGGCCGTCACCGGACCGCATCTGTCCATCAACCGCAGCGAATCGATCAGTGATGCGCAGGGCAGCGTAATCGTGCCCTCGTCGGTGCGCATTATCGTGAGCGGCAGAAACGCCACTGAGGTGAAGGAAGCCGCTGCCGCGCTCGCAGCGATGGACGACCCGCTCAACCCGATAGCTGAAACCAACATCCTCGCCCAAACCCTCACCCCCGAAACACTGGCCCCTTATCACGCACGGGTTCTGCATTCCGGGCAAGCCTACACGTTTGCGGCGATGGGGCTGGCAACGCGCAGGTTTCAGGGTTTTGGCGGACATGGTGCGCAGCTTCGCATCATGATGCCGCCAGACTATTACACCCACGACTCGGCACAGGCCGAGCTGTTCATCGACTTCGGCTATGGCGCGGGCATGGGTCCGGGGTCAGTCATCAACTTCAAGCTCAATGGCGACTTCATACATGGTCGACTCCTCGACGATCCGCACGGAACCAGCTTCCGGGGCTACCGCATCGTCCTGCCCGCAAGACGCCTCATGCCCGGCCCGAATCTGCTCGACATCGACCTGATGCTTCGCCCCGAAACGGTGATCGGCGAATGTGCAGGAATCGATGGGCGGCACCTTACGGCACAGATCCTCGGATCGTCGCGATTGGTTCTCCCCGAGTTCGGAGCGGTGGCGACTCAGCCCAACCTGGACCTGTTCGGTACGACCGCTTTTCCCTACCTCGCTACGACGCGCGAACAGCGCGCGACCCTGATCGCAGGGTCGGAATCCGAGGTCGGGAGTGCGCTCACCCTGATTGGCAAACTCGCGCAAGTCGCAAGTACGGCGCATGACGCATGGCATCTGAAGGTCGGATTGCCCGACGGCAGCATCGAGGGCAGCGCAGTGGTGGTGGCGAGCGCGGCACAATTGCCCGACGACCTGTTCGACGCCTGGTCAATCGCGATCGGGCGCTCGGTTCGCTGGCCCTACCAGGCGCTGAACGACGTACGTGAAGCGCAGGCAACGCCAGAACGCAGCATCCTCGACATGTTGATCCGGCATTTCAGATCCGATTCAGCCACGCCCAACCGGGTGCCGGTGCTGCGCGGATCCGTTACCCAGAGTGCCGGACTTGGCCCTCTCGGCGCCCTGACCGCGTTCCGCAATCCACGCTCGAGTACAGCGGCGACGCTCACGCTCATCACGGCGGCAGATGCCGATCTCGTCCAGGCGCGTGTGGCCGACCTGGTCAAGCCCGAACTCTGGTCACAAGTCGATGGCGACCTGATGGTCTGGGAGAACGTGGATGACCCGGTATTCACCCTGCGGGTGGCCAACACCTTCGAGACGGGCAGTCAGGACCCGTGGCTGCTGTTGCGCCTGGTGCTCTCGAACAGCCCCTGGTACTGGCTTGGCGCAGCACTCGCCGCCGCGCTGCTGATCGTGATCACTGCCAGGGCACTCCTCAACCGCAGGCGCAGGAGGCTCGAGGACCGCGCCGGGCGCGCTCCGGCCGATGCTTAGATTTACGCCCCTGATCGCGCTCATCATCCTGGGGGGGCTCGCCGGCTGCACCCCCGACGCTCCGCCCCTGGCGCCATACCATTCGAACGGTGCACTTCGGCAAAACCTTGATCCGGTGCTCTGGGCGAACTTCAGAGCACGCTTCATCGAGGGCGGACGGGTGTTCGACCGCGACAATGAAGGAATTACCCACAGCGAGGCTCAGGGCTACGGTCTGCTTCTGGCCGAAGCCGGCAACGACCCGGCCACCTTCGCCACGCTTTGGGCATGGACTTCCGAAACCCTGATGCGCCCCGACGGCCTGTTCGCCTGGCGTTTCGGGCCCTGCCTGGGGCGCGAGGGCGACTGCATCACGGACGACAACAATGCGAGCGATGCCGAGATCCTGATCGCATGGGCCCTCCTGCGCGCTGGGCAGCGCTGGGGAAGCAAGGAATACACCCTTGCTGCCAGCCGAATCACAACCGCCGTGGCCGACAAGCTGGTGACTCGTCAGCATGACCGGCTCCTGTTACGCTCTGGCCTGTTCGGATTCGAGGACACAAGCAGCATCACGGTCAACCCTTCGTACTGGGTGTTTCCTGCACTCGATGCATTTGCAGATGCGTTTCCACAGGGCCCGTGGCGCGAACTTGCAACGGCGGGGCGCAAACTGATCGATGACGCTCGCTTCGGCGCACACCAGCTTCCACCCGACTGGGTGGATGTAGGTCCCGACGGCCTCAAACCTTCCGAGCGATTCGACCCGGTTTTCGGCTACAACGCCATCCGCGTACCCTTGCACCTGGTCTGGAGCCGGGAGCCGGTCGCGGCGCATTCGCTCGCGGCTTTCGTGGCATGGTGGTCAGACCCGGCAGCGGCAAGTGCTCCACGCGCCTGGGTAAACCTCGAAAGCGGCGAATCCGCGCCCTATGCCTGGTCTACCGGCATGCAGGCCATTGCAGTGCTGACACTGGCGCGCGCCGGCGCCCACCCGCTGCAAGTCGCAAATCTTCCGGTGCCGACCGACGAAGACGGTTATTTTTCCAGCAGTCTCACCCTGCTCGCACATCTCGCCGCGATGGAGGCACGATGAATACCAACCCCGTCCGTCGTTGCCACCTGGCGACTCTGCTCGGATTGGTGCTTTCCGGGCTGACAGCACCGACTGCCCTGGCGCAGGTTGAGGTTGAACGTGGCCGTCCGTCCGTAACGATCGAACCCGGCACACCGACCCTTATCGAGCGCAGCGCCACCCAGGACACGCTCGAACGCCCCCTGACATTCGAGCCGTCGCAGCGTCCGGATACCCAGGTCGATGTTCGCGGCGTATGGTTTCACCTCAACCGTCAGGATCCGCAGGCAGCGCGTCAGGAACTCGAGCGCCTGCAGTCACTCAACCCCGGTTGGCAGGCATCGGAAGAACTCACGACACTGCTGCGCGATGCGCTGACACGCGAGACGACCACAAGCAATGCCCCATCCACCGTCGATCGACCCCGGCTTGATTCGGCCCAGGCTTGTGCCGATCCGCAGCTTGCCTGGACACGCGTCGAGAGGGGCATCGAGCCCCCGGCGCTACTCCAGCGCATGGCGGCAAGCTGTCGCGACGGCAATGTTGCGAGCGCATCGATGACGCGCCATCTGGCGCGGTTCAAACCGACCGCACGTGCGGCCGAAGTCCGCCGGCTCCAGGCCCAGCGGCAATGGCCCCCCTCGGTGCGCAGAATGCTCGATACGATGAGTTTTGACGCTGAAATGGCCGCGCTGGATGGGCTGCCGCCTGAGCAGATCCGCACGCTCCCGCAAGAACGGCTGACTCGCTTCGGCATCATGACCACGGCACAGCAAAATGCGGGGGCGGCGACCCTTCTCGGCTGGCACTACCTGAGCCGCGAACAGAACGACGCTGCCGTCGAATGGTTCGAGCGGGCAAGCCAATGGGGCAGGCCCGACGAGGCTCGCGAAGGCCTTGCGCAGACACAACTTGCACGTGCGATGGCTGCTGCACAGGCCCGCGACCTCGAACGCGCGAGCGATGCATTGCGTGCCCGACGCGCGCTGGGGCATGCCGATGGCGGCGAGTCGATCGGCTGGATGCTTCTGGAGGCTCAGCGCCCGGCAGATGCAGCCCGTTTCTTCGCCGAAGCACCACAAACCGAGGGCGCGATCTTCGGTCATGTGCTGGCGTTGCGCAGGCAGGGCGAAAGTGATCGGGCGCAATCACTTGCCTGCGCACGGATACACACTTCGACGCGACTCGATGAAAGCTGCGCCGATCTTCTGGTCGACGCAATGGTGGTCGCCAGTGAGGCAGATGATCACCGCAAGGTGCTGGTCATAGGCGAACAGCTCGACGCATACGGGTTTATGCGTGACGATGCCGCTGCGATGCTGGCCTGGTCCAACCTGCGGCTGGGAAATGACGCCGCAGCGGCCCGGCTGTTCGAGCCCCTTCTCCAGACTC
The DNA here is from genome assembly GCA_016790005.1 of Zoogloeaceae bacterium. Lineage (GTDB taxonomy): Bacteria > Pseudomonadota > Gammaproteobacteria > Burkholderiales > Rhodocyclaceae > UBA2357. Next base: position 1,901 of record JAEUNS010000305.1, on the reverse strand, counting down.
ACGACCATAACGATTACGCGATCGGCCTGGTCGAGAGCCTGCGTGGTCCGCAGCACCGAGATCGCCTGGCAGACGCTGCCGGCCGCCATCCGCGCGTGGCTGCAATCATTGCGGGTGAAACTCGCGATCGCGCGATCGCACGCAAACAATTCGATCTCGCCGAGCGCCTCGACCCCGCCGGCGCACTGAGTACCGGCCGGCTGGGCTGGGAGGCAAAGCTTGGCTTCGACGGGGAATACACCCGTGGCACCAAGGGCCGGGACAAGAGCAACCTCCTTGCTCCGCAGCTCGGCCTGGAGGGCATGCTGGGCGACCTGCGGGTTGGACTCACCTTATCTGCCCCCGAAGTACGCACGGGCCACCCCAGCTCCAGCGCAGATATTGGCCTGCGCCCGACAGGCCCCGATCAATTCGCACCAACCGACAGCAGCAGTCTTGCAGACATCCGCCTGCGTTTGCGCCGCGAGAGCACGGACCATACCTTGTTTGCAGCCCTTGGGAGCACACCGGCTGGCGGTGAGGTTTCGGCGCGCCCGACCGGCGAGGTCGGCATGACCAAGTTCGCCGACCCCTTCAGCATCACCACCCGGCTCTTCTCGCAGGCACAAACCGGCAGTCTGCTATCTCTTTCGGGCCTGCGCGATCCGGTCAGCGGTCGCCGCTGGGGACGAGTTACCGATTCCGGCGTGAGCGTGCTGGGAGTATGGGCGCCCGAGCCCGGCTACAGTGTCGCACTCGGCGCCGAAGCGGCCGCACAGCACGGCAGAGACGTCGCCGACAACCACCGCTATCGCTTGCGCGGTGACCTCAACTTCAACCTCGACCTGGATGAGTTCGACTACTTCAGGGTCGGGCCCTATCTCTCCTGGTCATCCCATGACCGTAACCTGAGCCACTACACGCTTGGCCATGGCGGTTACTTCAGCCCCCAACTGGATGTGCGAAGCGGCATCGCGCTCGACGCGCTGACCCCCGAAGGACTGAGCCGGCAATTCCGGATCAGCGCCTCGGTCGGCTACAGCCGGGTGGTTGAAGATGCCGCACCGCGCTTTCCTGGCTCGCCCCAACCGGGAGAGCCCTATGCCCGCTCGAGCACCCGCGGCATGGCTGGCGACGTGAGTTTGCAATGGATGGTCCTGGTCAATCCGCGGCTGATGGTGGGCGGGTTTGCCGGCTTTGCCAGTGCCCCCGATTACGACCACGGATTCGGCGGCATCATGCTGCGGGTTCCATTCGAACCCCGTCGCGGCGTGGTGAGCCCTGACCTCCCGTTCTCGGCCCTCCGCCCCCCGCGCTGAACCCGCCAGATCGCTGCGACTCGGCGAAACGCCTGGAAAGCATGGCGAGGCGTGATCCAACGCACGCAGGCGGCGAGTCTACAGATGAGGAAACTCATTTATCCTCATATACTTAAATCATTCGCGAGGCCCTCGGGGGCCCGAACTTGATTGAGTGACTGACCCATGAACCTGCCGCGCATACTTGCCGCCACCCTGCTTACGGCCGCCGCGCTCGTCGCCCGCCCCGCCCTGGCCGCACCCTTGCTAGACCTTGGCGTTGCTTCGAACTACAACGTGTTCATACTTGGCGACATGAATCATCAATACTCCGACGTCGAGGGCCGACTCGCCGTGGGCGGCAACCTAACCCTCTCGAACTATGCTATCGGGATGCTTCTAGGCTCCGGTGCCAACCACACCGACTCGCTGGTGGCGGGAGGAACGCTCGCATTCTCAGACGGACGTGTGTATCACGGAAATGCAGTTTATGGCGCCGATTCAGACGTCCAGCAGGTTGGTTTCTATGCAGGAGACAATCCGGCCGAGGCGACAGGTACCCTGCGCCAGGGCAGCCCGATCGACTTTGATGCTGCGGCACGGGAACTCGAACAACGCTCGCAT
>JAEUNS010000280.1 GCA_016790005.1 Zoogloeaceae bacterium | reverse complement strand
GTCCGGATCGCCCGGGTACGGGGGCTGCTTGTCTGCCGGAATCGTGTTGATGTACTGCGTGGTCGCCGAGTACGGAATGTCGATCCCTTCTTCGCGCGCAGATTCGATCAACTTCTCGATCAGAAAATGGGCCCGCTCGGTCCCCTCGTTCTCGATCACGCCACCGAGCGCTTCGAGCCATTCCTGCGTTTCCTGCCCGTCTGCGTCAGCTTGCAGGGCCATCTCTTGCTTTCCGGTCATGGTTTGTCTCCTCATGACTGCAGTTTACGAATTCCGCCCGGATGGGCGGGACGTCCTTCTCTTGCCTGATGGCCTGGGCCCCAGTCGAAAATCAGTGAGCTGCGCGGTACCTCTCGGGGCGCGCAAACAGTCCGGATCAGCGACGGTTGGTGCGAAGACCTTATACGGCTGCACCCGCAGGTGTGCCGCGTTTCGTAATATAAAACGTTATTCCGAGATGTGCAATATAAAGTGCCTAGTGATGTGCTTCCTCCGACGCGATCGATGGGCGCCTTTTGGGGCTGAAAAATGCCAACGGGCCAGCGCGCTGGTATGCGTGCTGGCCCGTTGGCAGGCTTGAAATAAAAAAACCGACCGGAGGCTGAGGGAGGGAGGGAGAGCGCCTCCGGCCGGTTATGAAAGCTATCGGAAGTGGCCGGATATGGCTCATGGCTCGCCACGCGCCCGGCTTCGGTCATCGTCATGCGCGAAGACCACCTTTCCGTTTTCGATCCTGCCCATGAAAATGTCGTCGGTGTCCCTGACCGTTTCATGGTTATCTTTGGAGAAGGGCCGGGAATAGTTCATGACTACTCCCTCGACGGGCGCACGAAGATTTTCGAGTGCCTCACGAATGGCGTCCCCCCCTGTTTGCCCTGCCTGTTCTATGGCGGCTGTAAGCAATCGGACTCCATCATACCCCTGCGCCGCGGCAGGTGGCACGGCAATCCGGGTGCTGCCGGTCTCTTTTCGCCAGGCCTCAAGAAATGTAGCGCGGCGGGGTGAGGTCGGTTCGCCTATGAAGGTCTGCGGCATGTGAGCGTCTTCGGCGTTCGGGCCAGCATCGTCGATGAAGTTCGACATGGCCAGCGTCCAGCTGCCGATGATCGGCGCCTGCCAGCCGAGTCGGCGGATGGTATTCGCGATCTGCGCGAGCTCCGGCCCGATGCCGTAGGTCAGAATTGCCTCTACGCCGGCGGCGCGCGCACGCCGAACCTGCGGCGTCATGTCGGCTTGGCGTAACTGAAAGCGTTCGATCAGCAGGGGCGTGACCTTGCGCGCTGCGAGGGCTGCCTCAAGGTCGTCGCGACCGAGCAGGCCGTAGTTGGTCGCGTCATGAAAGATCGCCACACGAGTGAAGCCACGCCTTTCGATCGCTTCGCGAACGATCATGTCGGCCTGGATCGTATCGTTGGCCGAAACCCTGAAGATGAAGTTGTCCGGATGCTCTGGTGGCAGGAACTGCTTGGTGATCAGCGAGCCTGTGGCAACTGCTGTCATGACCGGAATGCGCGCCTTCTGGTAATGGTGCTGGCTTGCGAGCGCCACCCCGGTGTTGACCATGCCCACGGTAGCGACCACCTGGTCTTCCAGGATTAGTTGCGTGGCGACGAGTGCGCCGCGTTCGTTGCGCCCTTCGTCATCGCGTTCCACGAGTTGCAGTGGCCGACCAAGCACGCCTCCCGCGGCATTTACTTCGGCCGCTGCGATCCGGATTCCGTCACGCATCGACAAACCCATCGGACTCGAGCCGCCGGTGAACGGGCCGGAGACCCCGATTCTAATGGGCTCCGCCTCGGCGAGAGCAATCAACGATTGCCCACCTGTCATCAGACAAAGCAGCAAAATCCGCAATAGGCGCAACACTCGACGTGTACTCCAGCCCGCGTGGCAAGGGCGCCCAATGTAGTTCGCATCGCCGCTGAGCATAATTGGGGAAAACCACAGCGATCGCGGAACTTCAGCGGATCGGTGAGGCGCCGGGCGCGGCATAGGGAAAGACCCGATTACAAACGCTGAGAGGCGGTATCAACATCTGTCATGATCCGCACGCCATGCGCGCACTGGCCTGCCGATTGCACGAATAATCACGCAGGGTTTCAAGTTTAATGACCGAAAGCGCATTTGCCAGCCAGAGCAAGCGGGTGAGGTGGTACTGGACTGCCCCTTATGTGGCAGTCGGCGTGTTCGCGGTCACGATGCTGGTGCTCGTCTGGTTCTTGCAATCGCGCGAGGCTGACAATCAACGCAATGCCGTAGCCCGTGATGTGCAGTGGGCGGAGCAGACGATGCGCCTGCACATGCAGGGAACCGAGGAGTTTCTCTCGCAGCTGGCGCGGGATTTCGCCGCGAATGCTCTCGACGCAGATGGTTTTCAGATGCGCGCGAATCAGCACATTGCCAACAATGGCGAGCTGATCAACGTTGTCTGGGTGGGTTCGGACGAGGTGGTGCGTTGGTCGGCGCCCTTCGATACCACCGACTGGTTGGCTGGTGACGTCTTGTCCGGCGCGCAACTGCAACCTTTTGCGCGCGCCCGTGAGCTCGGACGGGCGATTTATGGCGAACCCCACATCAACCCGCGCAATACCATGGTGCTCGAGCTTTTCGTGCCCGCACGCAGGGGCCGCGAGTTCATGGGCGCGGTCGTGGCGGTGTATTCGATCGACCAGATGGTGCGTCACCTGATTCCGAGCTGGTTCGCCGAAAAATACCGGCTTGCGCTGGTGGGCGCCAACGGTGTGATTTTGGCGGTCAATTCGAGTGTGATCGAGGTCGATGAGAATGTGTTCTTCGAGATCCCGCTCGACCCGCCGGGCAATGGCCTGGTGTTGCGTGCGACCGCCTTCCGCACCGATGGCGCGCTACCACAGGCCTTGCCCACCGCGATGATTCTGGGTTTGTCGATCATCGTGCTGTGGAGCCTGTGGCTGCTGCGCGGGCATGTGCGGCGTAGGGTGCAGGTCGAGAAGGAGCGCGACCGGTTGTTCAACCTCTCGCTCGACATGTTGTGCGTGGTGGGGCTGGATGGCAGCTTCAGACGTTGCAATCCGGCCTTTACCCGGATCCTCGGCTACCAGCCCGACGCGCTGCCGGGCAAGACCATTCTCGACATCGTCCATAGCGAAGACACCGGGGCCACGATCGAACATCTGCGTGCCTTGGCCAGAGGCGAGCCAAGCAACTTCGAGAATCGTTGTCGCTGCGCCGACGGCACGTTCAAATGGTTGGCCTGGAGCATCAACCCGGTGCTTGACGAGGGACTCGTCTATGCGGTGGCGCACGACATCAGCGGCCGACGTGCTTCGGAAGACGCGCTGCGCGCAGAGTCGGCCTTCCGCAAGGCCATGGAGGAGTCGGTGATCACCGGAATGCGCGCAATCGACCTGTCTGGGCGCATCATCTACGCGAACACGGCCTTCTGTCGCATGGTTGGCTTCGATGCCGACGAACTGGTCGGTGCGGTGCCGCCTTTCCCTTACTGGCCCGACGAAGACATCGAGATCTGTCGCCACAACCTTGACCTGACCCTTGCCGGGCGTGCGCCCAACTCGGGCTTCGAGATGCGCATCCGGCGCAAGAACGGCGAGCGCCTCGATGCGCGTTTCTACCTCTCACCGCTGATCGATCTCACCGGTCGTCAGACGGGCTGGATGGCGTCGGTCACCGACATCACCGAGCCCAAGCGGGTGCGCGCCGCGCTCGAGGCCGCACATGAGCGCTTCGAGGCGGTGCTCGACAGCCTCGAAGCGGCGGTGTTCGTGGCCGATGCGGCGAGTGACGAGATTCTGTTTGCCAACCGGGCGTTCAAGCGCATTCATGGTTTCGATGCGGTGGGCAAGACGGTGCGCGGGGTTGCGGTGCCACAGCCGGAGCGCTCGCGCTATCCGGTCGATCTGGCAATGGTCGACGTCGGTGCGCTGCCGATCGAGTTGTTCGATGGTGAGCTTCAGCACCCGCTTTCCGGCCGTTGGTATCACGTCCGTGAGAACGCCACGCGCTGGGTCGATGGCCGGGTGGTGCGCACCGGCATCGCGACCGACATCACCGATCGCAAGCAGTCTGCCGAGGTCACCCGCGAGCAGGCGGAGCGGCTGCAGCATACGTCGCGTCTGATCACGATGGGCGAGATGGCCTCGACGTTGGCGCATGAGCTCAATCAGCCGCTGTCGGCGATCGCGAACTATTGCATGGGCTGCGTGACCCGCATCCAGAGCGGCAAATTTCGCGAGGAGGATCTGCTAGCGGCAATGCAGAAGGCCAGCTTCCAGGCAGAGCGAGCGGGCAAGATCATCCGGCGGGTGCGCGAGTTCGTGAAAAAGAGCGAACCGCGCCGCAGTGCCGTTGGAATCGTCGAGATCATCGAGGATGCAATCGGCTTCGTCGATATTGATGCGCGGCGGGTGAGTGGTCGCATCACGCTCGACAGGGAGCCCGACCTGCCGGCAGTATTCGCCGACCGGATCATGATCGAGCAGGTCATCATCAATTTGGTCAAGAATGGGCTCGATGCGATGGCCAGCCTGCCGCGCGACGAACGGGTGCTGGTCGTGCGGGTGCGCAAGGTGGGTGAGCGTGGCGTCGAGGTTGCGGTCATCGACCGCGGGCACGGCATCGGCGAGGAAGAGAAGAAGCAGCTGTTTTCACCCTTTTACACCACCAAAGCCGAAGGTATGGGGCTGGGGCTCAACATCTGCCGTTCGATCGTGGAGTTTCACGATGGCACCCTGACTGTGGATTCCAACCCGGAAGGCGGTACCATCTTCTCCTTTGCTCTACCAACAGAGGCCGTCAGTGAAAAGCTTGCCCGCCGAGCCTGAACAATGCATCTACATTGTCGACGATGACGAGGCCCTGCGTGACTCGCTGGTGTGGCTGCTCGAATCGAGCGGCTACCGGGCGGAGGCCTTCGCATCGGCGGACGATTTTCTGAAGGTCTTCAGCGCCGAACTGACCGGATGCCTGCTGCTCGACGTGCGTATGCCGGGCATGAGCGGGCTCGAACTGTTCGAAGAACTGCGCCGTCGCCATTGCGCCTTGCCGGTGATCTTCATCACCGGGCATGGTGACGTGCCGATGGCCGTGTCGGCGGTCAAGAAGGGGGCCGTCGATTTCATCGAGAAGCCCTTCGGTGATCGCGACATGCTCGCGTTGATCGAAGAGAGCCTGGCGGCCGAGCGTGCGGGGCGCGGACGGCGCATGCTCGAGGCGCTGACTGCCCGTCGCCTGGCCGGGCTCACCCAGCGTGAGCGCGAGGTGCTCGACCTGATCATCTGCGGCAAGCTCAATAAACAGATTGCAGATGTGCTGGGTATCAGCATCAAGACGGTCGAGGTGCATCGCGCCCGGGTCATGGAAAAAATGGAGGTGAATTCGCTGGCGGAACTCGTGCAGAGCGTGCTTTCGGCCGAGGCCGACGGCCGGCACTGAGCTGCGATAGCGACAATAAGCCGGGGCTCGAGTCGCTGAGGCAAGGCGCTGGGCATGTCCAAATGCTTGGCGATAAGCAAGGTCGCTCGCACAAGGCCCTGATGCTGCGATAAAATCTTGCCTTTTTCGGAAATCAGAAATGACCGCTCGCATTCTGGACGGCAAGGCACTTGCCGACCGCGTACGCGGCGAGGTCGCGCTGCAGGCTGACGCGCTGCGAGGCCAGGGTGTCGTGCCCTGTCTCGCCGTGATTCTGGTGGGTAGCGATCCGGCCTCTTCGGTATACGTCCGCAACAAGGTTGCCGCCTGCGAGAAGGCGCACATCCAGTCGCTGCGCTTCGACTACCCGGCCGATGTCGACCCCGCCACCGTAATGGCGCGCCTGGAGGCGTTGAATGCCGACGACAGTGTGCACGGCATTCTGGTGCAACTGCCCCTGCCGCCCCAGTTTGACGAAGCTGCAGTGCTGCGTGCTATCCGTATCGACAAGGATGTGGATGGGTTTCATGCCGAGAACGTTGGGCGGTTGTCCCAGGGGCAGCCGGGTTTCATTCCGTGCACGCCTTACGGCGTGATGAAGATGCTCGAGTCCGAGAACGTGCCGCTGAGCGGGGCCGAGGTGGTGGTGGTTGGGCGCTCGAACATCGTCGGCAAGCCCATTGCAAAGCTGCTGACCAATGCCGGCGCCACCGTTACCGTGTGCCACTCGCGTACCCGCGATCTGGCAGCGCATCTGCGCCGCGCCGATATCGTGGTGGCGGCGGTCGGAAAGCCGCGCATGATTACCGCCGACATGATTCGGTCCGGCGCGGTGGTGATCGATGTGGGCATCAACCGCATCGAAAGCGGGCCGGATGCCGGCAAGCTTTGTGGTGACGTCGATTTTGCCTCGGTGCGTGAAGTTGCCGCGCTGATCACACCGGTGCCGGGTGGGGTAGGCCCTATGACGATCACGATGCTGCTTGCGAATACCGTCGAATCGGCTGAACGTCGCCTCGCAAGGGAGCCGGCATGACGAACCAAAAACCGGTAGTCGGCATCATCATGGGCTCGAACTCCGACTGGCCCACGATGCAGGCCGCAGCAAGGGTGTTGAGCGATTTCGGGGTGACCTTCGAGGCGCGGGTGGTGTCGGCGCACCGTACGCCGGATCTCATGTTCGAGTATGCCGAGGGCGCACGCGCACGCGGGCTCAAGGCGATCATCGCCGGAGCCGGCGGGGCGGCCCATCTGCCGGGCATGGTGGCGGCCAAGACCACCTTGCCGGTACTGGGCGTGCCGGTGCAATCGAAAGCCCTGTCGGGACAGGACTCTCTGCTCTCGATCGTGCAGATGCCCAAGGGCATTCCGGTGGCGACATTCGCAATCGGTGAAGCGGGCGCAGCCAACGCGGGCCTGTTCGCGGTTGCGTTGCTCGCGATCGAGGACGCGGCGCTCGCAGCGCAGCTCGAAGCATTTCGCGCCCGCCAGACCCAAACCGTGCTCGACATGAAGTTGGAACTCGAATGATTCTGCCACCTGCAACGCTCGGCATGCTCGGGGGCGGACAGCTCGGGCGCTTTTTCGTCTCGGCGGCCCACGAAATGGGCTACAAGGTCTGGGTGCTCGACCCTGACGAAAGCAGCCCGGCCGGCTTGATCGCCGACCGTCATCTGCTCGCTGACTACGACAACATGGCTGCGCTTGACGAGATGGCAGCCAACTGCGATGCGGTTACCACCGAGTTCGAGAACGTGCCCGCGGCAAGCCTCGATCGGCTTGCCCGAAGCGTGCCGGTGCGCCCGTCCGCCAGTGCGGTGGCGGTGTGCCAGAACCGCATCGACGAAAAGACTTTTCTCGCCGACAACGGCCTGCCGCACGGCCCGTTTGCGGCGATCCGCACGGCCGACGACATCCGCGCCGCGAATGCCGGTTTGTTTCC
>JAEUNS010000279.1 GCA_016790005.1 Zoogloeaceae bacterium | reverse complement strand
GTCCGGATCGCCCGGGTACGGGGGCTGCTTGTCTGCCGGAATCGTGTTGATGTACTGCGTGGTCGCCGAGTACGGAATGTCGATCCCTTCTTCGCGCGCAGATTCGATCAACTTCTCGATCAGAAAATGGGCCCGCTCGGTGCCCTCGTTCTCGATCACGCCACCTAGCGCTTCGAGCCATTCCTGCGTTTCCTGCCCGTCTGCGTCAGCTTGCAGGGCCATCTCTTGCTTTCCGGTCATGGTTTGTCTCCTTGGATTGAGCGGCGCGCTGTGGGGCTGCCGAATCTGCTGCACGATTCTCGGCATCCGCACCCGGGCTTCTGTTTTTTGGTTACCGGTATTACTGGTCTGACCAAATATTTTTTATAATGCTATCCTTATTGCTAATGCGCCTGCAAGCAGTTTTCCTGCTTCACACCGCTCACGACGGATCCCGGCGAAGCAAGGATGCCTTAGGTCGGATCGAGGTTGGTGTGTCGTGGGCCTTTGGCAGGCTTGGAGCGCGGGAATGACAGTAGAATGCCGGTCGACCGATTGCCGGAACGCCCGGCTCTAATCAGAGCAAAACGTATGCGCAGGAGCAAACTACCGTGTCTGCAAACTCATCATTTCGTGCAGTCGTACAACCGCGGCGGGCGCGCCTCTCCGATGCGATCGCCGAGCAGATCGAGGGGCTGATCGCACGCGGCGACCTGATGCCCGGAGACAGCCTGCCGTCCGAGCGCGATCTTTCCAGTCAGCTCGATGTGTCGCGGCCTTCATTGCGCGAGGCACTGCTTATCCTCGAGAGTCGGGGGCTGTTGCAGGCTCGTCGGGGCGGTGGCTATATGGTCACTGACGTGACTGGGCCGATCATGACGGATCCGCTCGTGCACTTACTGCAACGCCATCCATCGACAGCTGACGATGTTCTCGAACTCCGGCACGGGCTCGAATGCATATCCGCACAGTTCGCGGCCTTGCGGGCCACCGATGCGGACATCAAGAAGCTCAAGAGCCTGGCGGTCGGCATGCGGCAACGCAAAGGCGAATTCGATCCGTTCGAGGATGCCGACCGCGATGCGGACTTTCACATGGCAGTGGCAGAGGCTTCGCACAATCTGGCGTTGGTGCATGTAACCCGGGGTCTTTTCAATCTCATGCGCATCAATATGCTGCGCTCGCGGGAGGCGCTGTACCACCAGCAGGACAATGTTGGGCTGTTGGATGAGCAGCATTCGGAGATCGTGAAGGCGATCGCCGCCCGCGATCCGGTGGCAGCCCGCATGGCCGCCAACCTGCACCTGAGCTTCGTGCAGGCCAGTCTGCGTGAAGCTTCGGTGACGGACGCCGCAAGGCCCGGCACTCGCAGCAAGCGGGCATCGATCGGGCGTGAAGGAAGTGCGGCGGAATAGCTCTTGGAACGGGAGCCTTGAGAAACGAACGTGTTGGCAGGGCTGTGTTTAGCGGCAGATCAAGCACGCGTCACGCCAGCCGCCATCTTGCGAATACGGGTGAGGCGCTGCAAGGCGGAGTTTCAGGGAAGTGCATAAGGCAGTTCGAGGAAGGCCAGGCGTGGACCGTTCGGGCTGCCAAGGTGTGCCTCGCCCGCTTCGGCGCAACTCATCTGCATCACCGCCAGGGCCTCGAAGCCGCCGTTGGCCGAGGGCGCTACATTGACCACTTTGCCGGCCGACTGGTCGCCAAACTCGGGGGTGTAGAGATCCGTCCCGACCGACGGCATCGTATCGGTGTCGATACTTACCCGATACATGCGCTTCTTGAGCTTGCCCAGGTATTGGGTGCGCGCGACGATCTCCTGGCCGGGGTAGCAGCCCTTGTTGAAGCTCACGCCGCCGATGAGCTCGTAATTGAGCATCTGCGCGACGAATTCTTCCTGGGTGGCGAGCGTGATCAGCGGAACACCGATGCGGATCATCGCGAGTTGCCATGCGGCGGTGCCGGCCGCTTGTGCGCCCAGGGCCTGTAGTGCGTCGAACAGCGCCGGTGCGTCGGCAACGGGCAGGGCAAGCACGAACGCGCTTGCGTTCAGGCGCACGATGAAGCCCCCGCCAGCGGCCGCCTGGCGCATGTCGGCGGGTACCGGCAGTCCGCCACGCGCAGCAAGGTCGGCGGCAAGCGGGCCAGTGAGCCCGATCAGCACGAACTCATCGGCCACGTCGGCGAGCTTAACCTTGCTGCGCAACACATACATCGACAGCTTTTTGAGCACGGCGGCCTGAATGTCGGCCGAGACCGCCAACCAGTGGTCGGTGGGTGTGCCCCACAGCAGAAAGCTCGCAAGCATGCGGCCCTTGGGGGTGTTGAAACTGTTCCACTGGGCCGCGTCGGGCGCGAGTTTCTTCACATCGTTGGAAAACAGGTTGTGCAGGAAGGGTGCAGAGTCTTCGCCGCGGCTGCGCAGCAGGCCCAGGTGCGTGAGCGGCACCATGAGCGTGGACTCGGCGCTGGCAAGTTCCGGGCGCGCGCCAAAGCTGACCGTGTCGTTGTCGAAGACCGCGCCGCGCTCGGCCAGAAAGGTGTTCCAGTTTGGGTTCATGTCGATCTCGGGATCAGAATTCGATGAAGTATTATAGGGGCCTGCCGCGTCGGGTGTGATCGTCATGCAGCCTAAAGGCCCGCACGGCCCGGTTGGCCTCTTCCGACCGAACCTGTGCAACGATGTGCCGGCGAATGAGCCCGCCACTGCCCCGACGCCGATCAAGACTATAGTTCCGAATCAATGAAGTCGTTCGTATTCAAAGCGCTGCTTGTCATCTTCGCCATGCTCGGTGTGAGCGCAGGCGGTATCGCCTGGTATGCCCATCGCCCCCTCGCCATCGGCGCACCCGAGCTGGACTTCACGGTTGCACGGGGTGCGACCATGCGCCAGGCTGCGGCTGCGATTGCAGCCGCAGGGGTTCCGGTCGAACCGCGCCTGCTGTACTGGATCGCGCGCATCGGCGGGCGTGCCGACCGGATCGTGGCGGGCAGTTATGTCGCCGCCGAGGGCATCACGCCATGGCTGCTGATTCTGAAGATCGCCAATGGTGAGGTGACCCGGTCGGACATCCTGCTGGTCGAGGGCTGGAACTTTCGCCAGGTGCGTGCCGCAGTCGAGGCGCACCCCTACCTGCTGAAGGACACTGAGGGGATGGGAGATACCGAACTACTCGCGGCGATCGGTGCCACTGAATCGCACCCTGAAGGTCTGTTCTTTCCCGATACCTATGTATTCGATCGACACTCGAGTGCACTCGCCGTTTTTCGCGAGGCCTACCGGGCAATGCAGCGCAAGCTTGAAGAGGCCTGGAACATGCGCGACCCGGCGACACCGCTCAAGACACCCTATGAGGCCTTGATCCTGGCATCGATCATCGAAAAGGAGACTGGTCAGGCTCAGGAGCGAGGCCTGGTTGCGTCGGTGTTTTCGAACCGGCTTCGAATCGGCATGCGACTTCAGACCGATCCGACCGTGATCTATGGTTTCGGTGAGGGCTTCGAGGGCCGCCTGCGGCGCAGGCACCTCGATACCGATCATGATTACAACACCTATATGCGCGGTGGTCTGCCGCCCACACCGATCGCGATGCCTGGCTGGCATTCGCTTGAGGCTGCGGTGAAGCCGGTTCAAAGCGAGTACCTTTACTTCGTCGCCCGCGGCGACGGCACGAGCGTGTTTTCGCGCAATCTCACCGACCATAATCGGGCGGTCAATCAATATCAGCGCGGAGGGCAGATGTGAATTCCAGCAATCGGCGGGGGCGATTCATCACCTTCGAAGGCATAGACGGCGCCGGCAAGAGCAGCCAGATCGCGGCCCTGGTGAAGCTGCTCGAGTCGCACGGTATCGTGGTCGAACAGACTCGTGAGCCCGGTGGTACCGAACTTGGCGAGCGCCTGCGCGCACTTTTGCTGCATGAGCCGATGCATCTCGAAACCGAGGCGATGCTGATGTTCGCCGCGCGCCGCGAGCACTTGGCAGCGCGCATCATGCCGGCGCTCGAAGCCGGGCGATGGGTGGTTTCCGATCGTTTCAGCGATGCCACCTACGCCTATCAGGTGGGCGGTCGTGGCCTCGACGAAGCCCGATTCGACACGCTTGAAGAATGGGTTCACCCCGGTTTTCAACCGGACCTCACCTTGTTGTTCGATCTGCCGGCCGAGGTCGCCGCCGCGCGCGTGGCGAATACCGGTGAAGCGCCGGACCGCTTCGAGCGCGAGCAGAGAAGCTTCTTCGAGCGGGTGAAGGCGGCCTACCTGATACGTGCCAGCCGTGCCCCGGAACGCGTCTGCGTGATCACCGCCGATCGCGAACCGGGCGAGATTCGGGCCGAGATCGAGTTGATTTGTACGGAGCGCTGGTTCAAATGATTCACGCCTGGCTTGCAGACACGTGGCAAAGATTGATCACGCTTGGCGATCGCTTGCCGCATGCCTTGCTGTTCACCGGCCCGGCCGGTCTCGGAAAACGCGACCTCGCAGAGGCGCTGGCCGCGCGCCTGCTGTGCCCGACCCCGGGGCCAGACGGCCATGCCTGCGGGCGATGTGGCGCCTGTACGTTGCGCCTCGCCGGCAATCATCCCGACCTGATCATGCTGGTGCCGGCCGCCGAGAGCACGCCCGAACCAGACGGCAAGGAGGGCGACGATGCGCCGGCAAAGGCGAAGTCAACCCAGATCGTGATCGAACAGGTGCGCGATGTTCAAAAGGTGCTCGCGGTGACCGGTCATCAGAGCAGCCGGCGGGTGGTGGTGGTCGATCCGGCCGAAGCGATGAACCTGTTCACGGCCAACGCCCTGCTGAAGCTGCTCGAGGAGCCGCCCGAAGCCTGTGTGTTCATCCTGGTGTCGTCTGCGCCGCGGCGGCTCCTGCCCACCATTCGCAGCCGCTGCCAGCAGTGGGCGTTCGGGCGACCCTCCGGTGCCACGCTCGCGGCTTATGCGGCCGAGGTCGATGCGGGGCGCCGGGCACTGCTCGCGTTGAACGGCGGCATGCCGCTCGCCGCCGAGCGCGCCGCCGAGCGCGGCAGTGTCGCGGTGCTGACCCGTTTCGTTCGCGACGTCGCCCAACTGCCGCAGGCCGATCCGCTGAAGATCGCTGGCCAATGGGACGCCTGGCTGAAATCCAAAGAGGCTTTGTCAGCGGGGTTTGGCATGGTGCAACTGGCCGACTGGATGCAGCGCTGGGTGACCGACCTCGCGATGACCCGGTTGGGTGGACGAGCACGTTATTTTCCGGCTCAGGCCGAGGTATTCGTGGCGCTTGCAGCGCGAACCGACGTCGCGCGTGCCACGAACTGCTACAATGATTTCGCAAGCATCCGGCGGGTTGCGCACCACCCGCTCAACCCCAGACTGATGCTCGAAGACATGCTACTGCGCTATGTGCGCACCCTGAGCGAATAACACGCATGAGCGAAGCGCCTCGAACCGCTGCGGTACGTCCCAGCGTACTGTCGCTGAACATCAACTCCAAGTCGGCTCTGTATGCGGCGTACATGCCTTATCTCGCCAACGGGGGCATCTTCGTGCCCACGCCCAAGACTTACGCGCTGGGTGACGAAGTGTTCATGCTGTTGCAGTTGATGGACGATCCGACCAAGCATCCGGTTGCGGCAAAGGTTGTTTGGGTGACCCCGAATGGCGCGCAGGGAGCCAAGACGGTCGGTGTGGGTCTGCAGTTCAGTGGTGACGACGCCGGCAAGGCGCTGCGCGGGCGCATCGAGACGATTCTCGCCGGCCTGCTCGGCTCGAGTCGTCCGACTCACACCCTTTAACCTCAAGCGTGGGGCGGCGGCGTCCGCCGGCATCGATCGTATGTTCGTAGATTCCCATTGTCATCTGGATTTTCCCGAGCTCGCCGAGCGCGAAAACGCCGTCGTCGCGGCCATGGCCGAGAACCGCGTCGACCACGCCTTGTGCATCAGCGTGAAGCTCGAGACCTTTCCGCGGGTGCTGGCACTGGCCGAGCGTCATCCGGGTTTCTTCGCGTCAGTCGGTGTTCATCCCGACAATCTCGAGGTCGAGGAGCCCGACGAAGAGCGCTTGTTGACCCTCGCCAAGCATCCCAAGGTGGTCGGCATTGGCGAGACCGGGCTCGATTACTACTGGCACAAGGATGAGCCGGAATGGCAGCGTGCGCGCTTTCGCACCCACATTCGTGCGGCGCGGCGCTGTGGTAAGCCGTTGATCATTCATACCCGGTCTTCGGCCGCCGATACTCTGCGCCTGATGCGTGAAGAGAATGCCTCCGAGCCGGGTGGGGTGATGCACTGTTTCACCGAAACCCGTGAGGTTGCAGAGGCTGCGCTCGATCTGGGTTTCTATATCTCGTTCTCGGGCATCGTCACGTTTCGCAACGCGAAAGATCTCAAGGCGGTGGCACAATACGTGCCGCTCGACCGAATGCTGATCGAAACCGATGCGCCCTATCTTGCTCCGATGCCTCACCGCGGCAAGACCAATGAACCGGCGTGGGTTCTGCATGTCGCAGAGGAGATCGCCCGCTTGCGCGGCGAATCGCTCGAACGCATCGCCCAGGCCACCACCGACAACTTTTTTAGGCTCTTCAAACATGCAACGAAAACTTGAATCCCTCTGTGCCCGCTGGCTGCTCGCGGGTGTCATCGCCTTCTCGGCTCCGGGTTTTGCCCTTGCCGACAACGTCGAAGACTCACTCAGTTCGGCCCGACTCGGTGATACGTCGCAGCTGGTCGGCCTGCTTAAGGGCGGGGTCGACCCGAATACGGTCGACGAGCAGGGCAATTCACTGCTGATTCTGGCCGCGCGTGAAGGGCAGGTGCCGACCGTCAAGGCTCTTCTTGGCTACAAGCCCAAGGTCTCGCATCGGAATCTGGCGGGTGATTCGGCCGTGATGCTCGCAAGCTTGCGTGGCGATATCGAGATGGTCAATCTGCTGCTCGAAGCCGGCGCCGAATTCAACCATGATGGGTGGACGCCCCTGATCTACGCGGCCTTCGAGGGGCATATCGAGTTGGTCGAGCGTTTCCTGACATTGGGTGCGAACGTCAATGCGCTTGCGCCGAATGGGTCGAATGCGCTGATGTTTGCAGCGCGCAATGGCCATATGCCGGTCGTGGTGCGCCTGCTGAAGACCGACATCAATCTTGAGCAGCAGAACGATCGGGGTTTCACCGCCGAAACCTGGGCTTTGTCGAACAAGAACACCGATATCGCCGATCTGATCAACAAGGAACGCGCACGCCGTGGCGCACTTCCGCCCAGTCTTACGATCGAGATCAAGTAAGTAGGCCCGATCGCGCCCGAATTCACCTCGCCAGGCGCCAGTAAGCCGCAAGGCTGACCGCACAGGTGGGGTGCGCACGAGGCCTGCCCTGGAGCAGTTTGTGCTTATATGCATGATCTAGCACCAGGATGGGGCAAAAAAATGTTCGAAGTTGGTGCGTAATCGGAGAGTTTCCGACAGAATTCAGATCCTTCGGCGTCGTTGAACGCCGATCGATCCAAACTCCGTCAGAAAGGAATCTGCATGCGTTACCCGTCACTCGAAGCCTTTGTTGCAACCGTCGAACAACGCAATCCGGGCCAGCCCGAATTCATTCAGGCCGTGACGGAGGTCATGGAAAGCCTGTGGCCCTTCATTGCGGAGCATCCGCGCTATGCCGAGCATGGCTTGCTCGACCGCCTGGTCGAGCCCGAGCGGCTGATTCAGTTCAGGGTGTCGTGGCTCGACGATAGCGGGGCCGTGCATGTCAATCGTGGCTACCGCATTCAACACAGCTCGGCCATCGGGCCCTACAAGGGCGGCCTGCGCTTTCACCCTTCGGTTAACCAGTCGGTTCTCAAGTTCCTGGCCTTCGAGCAGACCTTCAAGAACGCCCTGACCACCCTCCCGATGGGTGGCGGCAAGGGCGGCTCCGACTTCGACCCAAAAGGCAAGAGTCCGCGCGAGGTGATGCGTTTCTGCCAAGCATTCATGACCGAACTGTTTCGCCATATCGGCTCGGATACCGATGTGCCCGCGGGCGATATCGGGGTGGGTGGGCGTGAGGTTGGATTCATGGCCGGCATGATGAAGAAGCTGTCGAATCAGGCGAACTGTGTGTTCACCGGCAAGGGCCTCAGCTTTGGTGGCTCGTTGATCCGGCCGGAGGCCACCGGTTACGGCACAGTCTACTTTGCGCAGGAGATGCTCAAGCACGCAGGGCGTTCGATCGAAGGCATGCGGGTGGCGGTGTCGGGTTCTGGCAACGTTGCCCAGTACGCAATCGAGAAGGCGATGGAGTTTGGTGCCCGGGTGGTTACGGTGTCGGATTCGAGCGGCACCGTGATCGACACCGAAGGTTTCAATGCCGAGAAGCTCGCGGTGTTGATGGATGTTAAGAACGTTCATTACGGCCGGGTGGCCGACTACGCCGAGCGCCTCGGGCTGCCGTTCAAGCCCGGTATGCGTCCATGGACCGTGCCGGTCGAGGTCGCGCTGCCGTGTGCAACCCAGAATGAACTCGATGGCAACGACGCGCACCTGCTGGTCAAGAACGGCATCATGTGCGTTGCCGAGGGTGCAAACATGCCCTGCAACGCCGATGCGGTGAGGGTGTTCGAGCACAGCGGGGTGTTGTATGCCCCGGGCAAGGCCAGCAACGCCGGTGGGGTGGCGACGTCGGGCCTTGAGATGAGCCAGAACGCCATGCGTCTGTCGTGGACGCGCGCCGAGGTCGATCAGCGACTGCTCGAGATCATGCAGGGCATCCACAGCATGTGTCTGAACTATGGCACCCGTCCGGATGGTCGGGTCAATTATTCCGATGGTGCGAACATCGCCGGCTTCGTAAAAGTTGCCGACGCGATGCTTGCGCAGGGCGTGGTGTAAGTCACCGCACCGCAGCGGTTGCGATCCAGCCCTCCAGCGGGTCGCAACCGCTTGGTATGCCGAACATCGGCGGCCCCTGCCGGGCACACCAGGCCGCCTGCGTCAGCGCCAGTGTGGCGTCGAGCAGGTCGCCGCCGGGGTCGTCGGCCAAGGCTCGGGCGTGCTCGTTCGACAGCGACAGCACAAGCCCGGAAGAATGCGCGCCGCTCGTAAGCGCTGCGACGATTGCGTGCCGCGCTGCCCGGCGTTCGGGTGTCTGGCGGGCTCGATCGTCGGCTTTGTAGGATGCACGGGTGATGCTGCGGGCGAGCAGGCCGGGGTAGGCTTCGACCGCGATCCGGGTCGGGTCGCCGGCCAAAAGCCCGGGTAGGGCGATCCCCGCCTCGAGCAGACGCGGCGCACCTTCCAGAAACATCAGCCCCACAGGGGGATTCACCAGTTTGACCGGGCTATGCGAGCCCGCCGGCAAATCGGTGTGCCGGTGCGGATAACGGGTGCCCATCGGGCGGGATTCGCGGTAGGCGTCGAGCGTGTGTCGGAAACCTGCTTTGCCAAGGGCTGCGCAATGCCGCACCAACGCGGCCCAGTCTTCCGGCCAGCCAAGATCGCGAACCGCTTCGCGCGGCAACCCGAACGGAAAGTCGAAAGCACCCAGCCAAGGGCCCGGTCTGCGCAGAATGGCCTCGAAACCTTGCCAGTCGTGAAAGCGCAGCAGCGCATCGAGGCGCACGCCGTCGGCGACCGGCTGCCCGCTTGCGACAGTGATCGGTTTCGCTCTGCGGGGTGCCGAGGTGAAATCGATGCCGAACAGCGTCGTCAT
>JAEUNS010000241.1 GCA_016790005.1 Zoogloeaceae bacterium | reverse complement strand
CCCAGAGGAATGATTGCCCGGTGGTCCTGGCATGCCAGGGCTGCTCGACAGAACCCGGCTTATCGACGAACTTCCCGCTTCGCTTCGATCATTCACACGAATTTTTGGCTGCCATGACGCCACCTGCGTCGCTGGCGGCCTCCGCCTCGCCACCATTCCCCACTTCTTGCATCCGAATCGCCACTCTTCATCCGGCGAGGCATGAATTTGCGCTATCTGCATTGATTTTCCAGTGTTTATTGATTTTCTCCGGTCTTCGATAAGTCATTGTGTCAGAACGAAAAACCGCGATCCTCGCCTTGACCGGCCCTGATCTTTGCACTAGAGTGGGTGCTAGTGGAAAAAAGTGGGTAAAAGTGTCGTTCAAGGCACATTACTCCGATCAAAAGTTCAGGGGGGTTCATGTTCCAAGGGGCCGTTGCGCTCAGTCTTGATGCCAAGGGTCGCATTGCGATTCCTGCGCGGCATCGGGATGCGCTCGTCCCTGACGGGTCCCCGCTCGTCATCACGGCGCATCTGCATCGTTGTCTGCTCATCTATCCGCAAGCCGCCTGGGGGCCGTTCAGCGCTCAGATCGCGGCAATGCCCGGCCTGGATCCGGGTACTGCCACGCTCAAGCGCCTGCTGATCGGTTTTGCCCAGGCCGAGGAACTCGACGCTGCGGGTCGAGTGCTGATCGCACCGTCCCTGCGCAAATGGGCCGGGCTCGACAAGCAGTTGTGGCTGGTGGGTCAGGGGTCGCATTTCGAGTTGTGGTCGGATGCCGGCTGGCAAGCACAGCAGGAGGCGATGCTTGCACTCAACCTCGACGCCTTGCCGCCGGGTTTCGAGAGTCTTGCTCTATGAGTGCCGGCCCGGTGCATGTCAGCGTTCTGCTTGCTGAGGCGGTCGAGGGCCTGGCGATTCGGCCAGGTGGCATCTATGTCGATGGCACCTTTGGTCGCGGCGGACACAGTCGCGCAATTTTGGCCCGTCTCGGAGAGCAGGGGCGGCTGGTGGCAATCGACCGCGATCCGGCGGCCATCGAAGTGGGGCGTGGCATTGTCGACGCGCGTTTCGAGCTGGTGCACGCGCCTTTCAGCGAACTCGACGAGGTGCTCGACGAGTTGGGTATCGAAGCGGTGGACGGGGTGTTGTTCGATCTGGGCGTGTCGTCGCCGCAACTCGACGAGGCCGAACGGGGAATGAGCTTTCGCTTCGATGCGCCGCTCGACATGAGGATGGACCCTAGCCGTGGGCAGACGGTGGCGCAGTGGCTGGAGCAGGCTTCGGTCGCCGAAATTACGGAGGTACTCAGGGATTATGGGGAAGAACGGTTTGCTTATGCGATTGCAAAGGCGATTGCAGCTGCTCGGACAGGGGGGGCTGTTGCAACCACTCGACAACTTGCCGAGATCGTGGAAAAAGCCGTCCGCACACGCGAGCCGGGTCAGCACCCGGCGACGCGGAGCTTTCAAGCTCTACGGATTTACATCAATCAAGAGCTCGAAGAGCTCGCGCTAGTGCTGCCGAAGGCCGTCTCGCGACTGTTGCCAGGCGGACGGCTCGCAGTGATCAGCTTTCATTCGCTTGAGGACCGAATCGTGAAGCGCTTCATGCGTGACGAGTCACGCCCGCCGCAACTGCCCGCCCGTTTGCCGCTGCGTGCCGATCAGCTGCCAAGGCCGCGTTTGCGCCTGGTCGGCCGCGCCCTGCGGCCATCGGCGGCAGAGGTCGTGGAGAATCCGCGTGCCCGCAGTGCGGTGCTTCGGGTCGCCGAGCGGGTTGGGGAGGCGGCATGATCCGCATGGATGCCTTCATGTTGATGATCGTGGTGGCGAGTGCGCTCGGCGTGGTCGCCTCGCAGCATCAGGCCCGCAAGACCTACGTGGCGCTCGAGCGGGAGCAGACCCGCACCCATGAACTCGAGGTCGAGTGGGGGCAGCTGCAGCTCGAGCAAAGTACCTGGGCGACGCTGGCGCGGGTCGAGCGGATCGCGCGCACCCGGCTTGAGCTCGTTGAGCCTCGGCCGGGTCAGATGATCGTGATCGAGGGTGTCAAATGAAGAAACCCGGCGCGGTAACCTTCAATCACAATCCACTGCTCGCAAAAGGCTTGCCTGTCTCCCGGCCCCGGCTGGTGCTGATCGGCTTGTTGCTTGGCTCGATCACGCTGGTGGCGCGCGCGGCCTATCTTCAGGGTTTCAACAATGACTTCCTCAAGGCCAAAGGTGAGTCGCGTTATGCGCGCGTGATCGAGATTCCGGCGACCCGTGGCCGGATCACCGATCGCAATGGCGACATCATGGCGGTCAGCACGCCGGTGAGCTCGATCTGGGCGATTCCACCGGATGCCAAGCTCACCCCTTCGGATACCCGCCAACTTGCCGGCCTGCTCGAGATGGAGGTTGAGGACGTCAGCAGGCGTCTGGCCACCCAGGGCGATTTCGTCTACCTCAAACGCCAGTTGTCGCCCGATATCGCGCGCCGCATTGCAGAGCTAAAACTGCCCGGTATTCATCAACAACGCGAGTATCGCCGCTACTACCCCAGTGGCGAGGTGATGGCGCATGTGCTCGGTTTCACCGGCATCGATGACAAGGGACAGGAGGGCGTCGAACTGGCCTTCGAGGGTGACCTTGCTGGTCAGCCCGGGTCACGCCGGGTCATTCGCGACCGCCGCGGCCAGATCGTCGAGGACGTCGAGTCGATCCGAGGACCGCGCGACGGTCAGGACGTCGCGCTGGCCATCGATGTGAAGCTGCAATATCTCGCCCATACAGCGCTCCAGCAGGCGATCGAAACCCACAAGGCCAAGGCGGGTGCGATCGTGGTGCTCGATGTGCGCAGCGGCGAGGTGCTGGCGCTGGTCAATGCGCCGACCTTCAACCCCAACAACCGTGCCAATCTCAGCGGGGCGCAACTGCGCAACCGGGTGCTCACCGACATCTATGAGCCCGGTTCGACGATGAAGCCGTTCATTGCGGCGCTGGCACTCGAACGTGGTTTCGTCAAGGCCGAGACTGTGATCAACACCGACCCGGGACGCATCACGATCGGGCGCGCGACGATTTCCGACGTCAAGCGACATGGTCCGCTCACGGTGGCGCAGGTTATCCAGAAGTCCTCCAACGTCGGTACGGTAAGGATGGCGCAGCATTTCGCGCCGGACGAAATGTGGCGGATGTTCGACTCGCTCGGATTCGGCTCGCCTCTCGGGCTTGGCTTTCCTGGCGAGGTGGGGGGCAGGTTGCGTGCAGCCAAGACCTGGAAACCGATCGAGCAGGCGACGATGTCCTTCGGCCATGGCATCTCAGCGACGCTGATGCAGATGGCCCATGCTTATCTCGTCTTCGCGCGCGATGGCGAACTGCTGCCGCTCACGCTTACGCGCGTGAGCGAAACGCCGACTGGCGCAAAACAGGTTTTCTCAGTCGCAACGGCGCGCAAGATGCGCGAGATTCTCGAGCTCGCGACCGGTCCTGGCGGTACCGCGCCCAAGGCGCAGGTTCCCGGCTACCGGGTAGCAGGCAAGACCGGCACTGCCCACAAGCTCGAGGGCGGACGCTATACCAACAAGTACATCTCTTCATTCGTTGGTTTTGCGCCAGTGTCGGATCCGCGCATCGTCGTCGCAGTGATGATCGACGAGCCGACCGCTGGCAAACACTACGGTGGTACGGTTGCAGCGCCAGTATTCTCGCGCGTTACCGAAGGCGCGCTGCGTGCGCTCGGGGTCGCGCCCGATGCACCGCTGGTGCCTTTGCAGGTGGCTGGCGGCAATGGCGAAAAGCGCGAGACGCCACGGGGGAACATGTGAGCAGCGCCTACGCTCTCGAGATTCTGATGCGACTGCGCGACGCGGGCGTGGTGCCTGCCGGCATCAGTGCCGATTCGCGCAAGCTCGGGAGCGGCGACGTGTTTGCCGCGTGGCCGGGGTTCGCGACCGACGGGCGCAAGTTCATCGGCTCGGCAGTTGCCAACGGTGCCGCTGCGGTCGTGTGGGAGTGCAGCGACGGATTCGTGGTCGACCCCCAGCCGGTGCCTTCGATCGGTGTCGAAGGGCTGCGCCATGTTGCCGGACATCTCGCACACGAGATCTTTGGTCGTCCATCCGAGTCCTTATGGACCGTCGGCGTGACCGGCACGAACGGCAAGACCACAGTCACCCAGTGGCTGGCACGGGCGCTTGCCGACCTCGAGGTACCGTGCGGCGTGATCGGAACCCTCGGCAACGGCTTTCCCGGGCAGCTCAGCGATCCGGTCAACACCACCCCCGATGCGCTCGAACTGCAGCGCTGCCTGGCCGAGTTTCGCGCTCAGGGCGCAAGCGCTGCGGTCATGGAGGTGTCGTCGATCGGCCTCGAGCAGGGGCGGGTCAATGGAGTGGTGTTCGACGTGGCGGTATTCACCAACCTTTCGCGCGATCACCTCGATTATCACGGCGACATGGAGCGCTATGGCGCGGCCAAGGCGGCGTTGTTCCAAGTTCCCGGCCTCGCACATGCGGTCATCAACATTGACGATCCGTTCGGCCTGACGCTGGCAAACAGGCTTGCGGGTAGCGGACTCGATATCATCGCCTGCTCTTGCGAGCCGGTTTCGACGCTCGACATCCCGGGCGCCCGGATGCTCTCAGCGCATGATCTGCGCATGGCGCCCGCCGGCCTGAAGTTCTCGCTCGGCTGGCAGGGCGAGCGCGTCGATGTGCAGGTCAAGGTGGTTGCCGGGTTCAACGTTTCGAACCTGCTTGCGGTAATCGGTGCATTGCTCGCGCGTGAAGTGGCGCTGGCCGACGCGCTGCGGGTGATCTCCCGGCTCACACCCCCGGCGGGGCGAATGCAGTTGATCGGTGGTATCGGTGAGCCGCTTGTGATTGTCGACTATGCGCATTCGCCCGATGCCCTCGCGAAGGTGCTCGAGGCGGCCCGCCCGACTGCCGCAACGCGCGGCGGCCGGTTGATCTGTGTTTTCGGTTGCGGCGGTGACCGTGACCCGGGCAAGCGCCCGATGATGGGCGAGATCGCCGACCGCCTTGCCGATCGGGTGATCGTCACCAGCGACAATCCGCGCAGCGAAGATCCGCTTGCGATCATCAGCGACATTGTCCGCAGCATGGGCGCCTCGACCGAGGCCATCGCGGACCGGGCGGTCGCGATCAGGACCGCCATCCTCGAAGCCAGTGCCGACGATGTGGTACTTCTGGCCGGCAAGGGGCATGAGCCGTATCAGGAAGTGCGGGGCAGGCGCCAGCCGTTCTCCGACGGCGAGGAAGCGAGCAGGGCGCTGAGCGCCTGGCACGCAGCGGAGGGCGCGGCAAAGTGATGACGTTGCGGGAGGCTGCCCAGGCCCTGAATGCGCGGGCGCGTCTCGATGTCGAGTTCGGCTGTGTTGCCACCGACTCGCGCCGGATGCCTGCGGGAGCGTTGTTCGTTGCGCTACGGGGTGAAAACTTCGATGGTCATGCCTTCGTCGCCCAGGCCGGTGAGGCGGGTGCATGTGCCGCGATGGTCGATCAGGCCTGGTTCGATGCCGTACAGGAAGGCTGTGAGCTGCCTTTGTTGATCGTCGATGACACTCGTCTTGCGCTTGGCCGGCTTGCGGCGCACTGGCGCGACCGCTTCGACCTCCCGGTGATCGGAATCACAGGCAGCAATGGCAAGACGACGGTCAAGGAAATGTGCGCGGCGATTCTGCGCGCGCGCTGCTTGCGCGAGGGCTTTGCCGACTCCGACGTACTTGCGACCCGCGGCAACCTGAACAACGACATCGGCCTGCCGCTTACGCTGCTCGAGCTGCGCGCCCATCATCGCGCTGCCGTCATCGAAATGGGAATGAACCACCCTGGCGAGATCGCCTACCTGACCGACATCGCCCGGCCGACGGTGGCCGTGGTCAACAACGCCCAGCGCGCGCACCTTGCCGGCATGGGTACGGTGCAGCAGATCGCCCAGGAGAAAGGCGCGATCTACGCCGGGCTCGGCAATGCCGGCGTGGCGGTCGTGAACGCCGACGACGTGCATGCGCCGCTGTGGCGCGCGCTGAATGCCGGGCGCAAGCTGATTGCCTTCGGCTGCTTGCCGGAGGCGGACGTGTGCGGCCGGGTGGTGTTGCACGGGCTGGGTTCCGCGATCGACATCGAGGCGGACGGCAACCGTGTCTCGCTCAGTTTGCAGGTGCCTGGTGCGCACAATGCAGCGAATGCACTTGCTGCGGCAGCCTGCTGCATTGCAGCAGGCGCCGCGCTCACGGATGTTGCTGCAGGGCTGACTGGGTTCGCCGGGGTCAGGGGACGCCTGCAGCGTCGGCCCGGGCCCGGCGGTGCGCTGGTTCTGGACGACTCCTACAATGCCAACCCCGACTCGATGCGTGCGGGTATCGACGTGCTCGCGAGTACGCCGGGGCGCAAGTTCCTCATACTGGGCGACATGGGCGAAGTCGGAGAAGGCAGCGCCCAGTTGCATGACGAGATCGGCGGCTACGCCAAGAGCAAGGGTATCGACGGCCTGTATGCGCTTGGCGAAATGAGCACGGTCGCGGTGCGCAACTTCGGCGAAGGGGCTCAGCATTTCCGGACGCCCGAGGCGCTGGTCGGCGCACTCAGGAAACAACTCGATGCCGACACCGTGGTGCTGGTGAAGGGATCGCGCTTCATGCGCATGGAGCGGGTAGCCGATCTCCTTTCTGCAGTGCACAATGACGACCCTTCAAACAATGGGGGTTCCAATGCTGCTTGAACTTGCGCTGTGGATGGGCCAGGACGTACGTGCGTTCAACGTGTTCGGCTACATCACCCTGCGAACCGTACTCGCGGCGATGACGGCGCTGCTGATCTCGTTCGTGTTCGGGCCGCCGTTGATACGCTGGCTCACGCACAAGAAGATCGGCCAGTCGGTGCGTGACGACGGTCCGAAGTCGCATCTGACCAAGGCCGGCACACCGACCATGGGCGGTGCGTTGATCCTGATCGCGATCGCCGTGACCACGCTACTGTGGGGTGACCTGCGCAATCACTATGTATGGGTGACGCTGCTGGTCACGCTCGGCTTCGGCGCGGTCGGCTGGGTAGACGACTGGAAGAAGGTCGTGCACCGCGACCCCAAGGGGCTCGCAAGCCGCTGGAAATACCTTTGGACCTCGCTGATCGCTTTGGCTGCGGCACTGGTGCTAGGGCTGACCGCCACCGAGCCGGCACAGACCGAACTGATCGTGCCCTTCTTCAAGGCGGTCGCCTTTCCGCTGGGCCTGGTCGGCTTCGTCGCGCTGTCGTATTTCGTGATCAACGGCACCAGTCATGCGGTCAATCTGACCGACGGGCTCGACGGGCTCGCCATCATGCCGACCGTGATGGTGGCGGGAGCGTTGGCGATTTTCGCCTATGTCGCCGGCCATGCGGGTTTCTCGAAGTATCTCGGCGTGCCCTATATCGCCGGCGCGGGTGAACTCGCGGTGCTGTGCGGGGCAATCTGCGGGGCTGGGCTGGGCTTCTTGTGGTTCAACGCCTACCCGGCCGAGGTGTTCATGGGCGATGTGGGCGCGCTGGCACTGGGTGCCGCGCTGGGCACCATCGCGGTCGTGGTGCGTCAGGAGATCGTGCTGTTCATCATGGGCGGGCTGTTCGTGGCCGAGACGCTCTCGGTGATGCTGCAGGTTGCCTACTTTCGCGCCAGCGGGGGGAAGCGAATCTTCCGCATGGCGCCGCTGCATCATCACTATGAACTCAGCGGCTGGAAAGAGACCCAGGTGGTAGTGCGCTTCTGGATCATCACCCTGATGTTGGTGCTGTTCGGCCTTTCGTCCCTCAAACTCAGATGAAGCCGCTTGCCCAATCCTTCGTGCTGGTGCTGGGTCTCGGCGAGTCCGGGCTGGCGATGGCGCGCTGGTGCGTCCGCCAGGGCGCACGGGTGCGGATTGCCGATACCCGCGAGTCTCCACCTGGGCTCGATACGCTTGCCGGCGTCTGCCCGCAGGCCGAGGTGGTACTTGGCCCGTTTGCTGATGCGCTGCTCGAGAGCATTGATGTGCTCGCCCTCAGCCCGGGCATCGACCCCGAAGTCGCGGTGGTTGCGGCTGCGCGCGCGCGCGGGGCGGTGGTGACCGGCGAGATGAACCTGTTTGCTGCTGCACTCGACGAACTTGGCGAGCATCCGCGGATCATTGCGATTACCGGCACGAACGGCAAAACCACGACTACCGCCTTGACCGCCGCACTTTGCCGTGCAGCGGGGTTCGACGCGGTTGCGGCGGGCAACATCAGCCCTGCCGTGCTCGCGGTGCTGATCGAGCGTCTCGACGCCGGCGCAGCACTGCCCGACTGCTGGGTGCTGGAATTGTCGAGCTTTCAGCTCGAGACCATGTACGGACTCGAACCCGATGCTGCGACGGTTCTTAACGTGAGCGACGACCACCTCGACCGGCATCACGACCTCGACAGCTACGCCGCCGTAAAGGCACGGATCTTCGCAGGCAAGGGCGCACAGATCATCAATCGCGACGATGCGCGGGTGAGTGCGATGGCGCTCGCCGGGCGCAGGGTGATCAGCTTTGGCAGCGATGCACCGTCCACTCCGGAGGATTTCGGCATTGTGCACCGCACCGATGGCGACTGGCTGACGCAAGGCGAGCGCCTGTTGCTGGCGGTGAGCGAGATGCGCCTGGTTGGTCGCCACAATCATGGCAATGCGCTCGCAGCCCTGGCGCTAGGCTGGGCCGTCGGTGGCGCGCTCGAGCCGATGGTGGCCGAGTTGGCGGTTTTTGGGGGGCTGGCTCATCGGGTCGAGCCGGTTGCACGACGATCCGATGGGGTCGTGTTCTATGACGACTCCAAGGGGACCAACGTCGGTGCCACCCTGGCGGCAATCGAGGGGCTGGGTCGGCCGGTCGTGCTGATTGCGGGCGGTGACGGCAAAGGCCAGGATTTCTCGCCACTCAACAAGGCAGTGGCAAAGCATGCCCGGGCTGTGGTTTTGATCGGCCGTGATGCTGCTGCGATTGAGCGCGCACTCGCCGGCTGCGGGGTCGCGCTTGCGCGCGCGACCGATATGGATGAGGCGGTGAGCGTGGCGAACCGTTTCGCTCGGGCAGGCGACGGGGTCTTGCTTTCACCCGCATGCGCCAGCCTCGACATGTTCCGAAACTATGCTCATCGCGCCGAGGTGTTCGTCGCCGCGGTGAAGGGGTTGCCGGGAGTGATGTCGCAATGAGGCGTCTGGCCGGCATTCTGCCCTTTTCCGGCGCGGGTGGCGCAAACCGAAGCCCCGAGGCGGGTCGTGCGGTCGAGCGACTGATGCGTCCCTCCGACACCATCCGCGAGCTCGATCCGCTTGTGATCTGGGCGGCGGTCGGATTGCTGATGTTGGGTCTGGTGATGGTGTTCTCGTCGTCTATCGCAATCTCGGAGGGAAGCCGCTTCACCCGCAACCAAGCGCATTTTTTCCTGATTCGCCACGCCATCTTCGTGAGCGTCGGGGTTGGGGTCGGCTTGCTTGCGTTTCGTTTTTCGATGCGTCAATGGCAGCAGTTTGCGCCCTGGCTGTTTCTATTCGGCACGCTGTTGCTGGTGCTGGTGTTGATGCCCGGGATCGGTCGCGAAGTCAATGGCGCGCAGCGCTGGCTCAACCTTGGGCCGATCAACCTGCAGCCGTCCGAACTGATGAAGATCTTTGCGGTGCTGTATGCCGCAGATTACACGGTGCGCAAGCTGCCGGACATGGGCAGCTTCCGGCGCGGCTTCATGCCGATGGCCGCGGTGATCATTCTCGTTGGCTTTCTGCTGCTCAAGGAGCCCGATTTCGGCGCCTTCGTCGTGATCACCTGCATCGCCTTCGGTGTGCTGTTTCTCGGCGGTATCAACGTACGGGCATTCATTCTGCTTGCGATCGTAGCGGTGATTGGTTTCATCGTCCTGATCTGGTTGTCGCCCTACCGGCGCGATCGCATGTTCGGCTTCATGGACCCGTGGCAGGACGCCTTCGGCAAGGGCTATCAACTCTCGCATGCACTGATCGCATTCGGACGCGGTGAGTGGTTTGGCGTCGGTCTGGGAGCCAGCGTCGAGAAGCTCTTCTATCTGCCCGAAGCCCATACCGATTTCCTGCTGGCGGTGATCGCCGAGGAGCTCGGCTTTGTAGGTGTGGTGGTCGTGATCGTGCTGTTCGCCGTCCTTATTCAGCGCGCCTTTTCGATCGGCCGCGAGGCGATCAAGCTCGAACGCTATTTCCCGGGGCTGGTCGCGATGGGTATCGGCCTGTGGCTCGGCGTGCAGTCGTTCATCAACATGGGTGTGAACATGGGGCTGCTGCCGACCAAGGGGCTGACCCTGCCCTTGATGAGTTTCGGCGGCTCGGCGATCGTCGCCAACTGCCTTGCGATTGCGATCCTGCTGCGGGTCGACTGGGAAGTGCGCCAGCTCAAACGCGGGGTGACGGTGTGAGAACCCTGATGGTGATGGCAGGCGGTACCGGCGGGCACATCTTTCCTGGCATTGCGGTGGCAGAGTGCCTGCGCGCCAGGGGATGGCGGATCGTTTGGATGGGCAATGAGGACGGCATGGAGGCGCGCCTGGTGGGTGAGCGCGGCTATGACACGGTCTGGGTGCGTTTCGGTGCGCTGCGCGGAAAGGGTCTGATGCGCAAACTGCTGCTGCCGGCGAATCTGCTGCGCGGATTCTGGCAGGCGCTGCGCGCACTGCGGCAGGCGAAGCCCGACGTGGTGCTGGGTATGGGCGGCTATGTGAGCTTTCCGGGTGGCATGATGGCCGCGCTGACCGGCAGGCCGCTGGTGCTGCATGAACAGAACTCCGTGGCCGGCCTTGCCAACAGGGTGTTGGCCGGGGTGGCGGATCGGGTTTTGAGTGGTTTTCCGGACGTACTGAAGAAGGCGCGTTGGGTGGGCAATCCGGTCCGTGCCGATATCGCCGGGGTAGCAACGCCGCACGAGCGCTTTGCCGGTCGCAGCGGTCCGCTGCGGCTGCTGGTGGTCGGCGGCAGCCTGGGCGCCGCCGCGCTCAATGATACCGTTCCGGCCGCACTTGCCCTGATTGCACCCGAGTTGCGTCCGCAGATCACCCATCAGGCCGGAGCGAAACAGATCGAGGCCTTGCGCGACGCTTATGCCAGGGCCGGGGTGGAAGGCGAGTTGCTGCCGTTCATCGACAACATGGCGGCCCGTTATGCCGAGGCCGACCTAGTCGTTTGCCGGGCCGGCGCGCTCACGATCGCTGAGCTGGCCACCGTCGGGGTGGCGAGTGTGCTGGTGCCCTTCCCGCATGCGGTTGACGACCATCAGACCGGCAATGCGCTGTTCCTGTCGGAGAAGGGCGCTGCCATCCTGATACGGCAAGAGCAGCTCAGCGCAGCGGTGCTCGCCGAGGCGATCACGACGCTCGACCGTGCTCGTCTGCTGGCGATGGCCGAAGCCGCCCGTGCGCTTGCCCGGCCGCAGGCCGCCGAGGACGTCGCCGAGGTATGCGAGTCTCTCGCCAGTGGAGGAAGGTCATGAAGCACAAGGTGAAGCACATCCATTTCGTCGGCATCGGCGGCGCCGGCATGAGCGGGATTGCCGAGGTGCTGGTGAATCTCGGCTATACCGTCACAGGCTCGGACCTTGGCGACAATGCCGCGACCCGCCGCCTGCGCGCGCTCGGGGTGCGGGTGATGACCGGGCATGACGCGACCAACATCGCAGAAGCCGATGCAGTCGTGACCTCAACGGCGGTCAAGAACGACAACCCCGAGGTCCAGGCTGCGCGTGCGAGCCATGTCCCGGTGGTGCCGCGCGCCCAGATGCTGGCCGAACTGATGCGGCTCAAGCAGGGGGTGGCGATCGCCGGCACCCACGGCAAGACCACGACCACCTCGCTGGTTGCGAGCATTCTCGCCGAGGGGGGCATGGATCCGACCTTCGTGATCGGTGGCAAGCTCACCGCAGCCGGGGCGAATGCGCGGCTCGGCAAGGGTGACTTTCTGGTGGC
>JAEUNS010000216.1 GCA_016790005.1 Zoogloeaceae bacterium | reverse complement strand
GCCATGGCCACTGACCGCGACAAGGCGCTGGCAGCGGGCATGAATGACTACATCACCAAACCGCTGGATATCGAGGCGACGTTTGCCACCTTGCTGCGCTGGGTCAGGCCCGCGCCCGCGTCGGCGCATTTGGCGTAGATCCTACAGTGGCAATATGGAAAAATCCTTATAAATAAGTAGTTTAAGAATATTTTTGGAGCATGGCACACACCTAGCCGCAGGCTCCATATTCGGCCGCTTGCTGAATTACCAGCTTTCGACGACTACAAGGACCCGAACTACCCGTTTGGCTTGGTAGGTTCGTTCACGTTCGTTTGCTGCAGGCGCACATCGAGTGGGCCCAGCGTGTCGAGATGCACGTCGCGGCGCGGGAACGCGAAGCGCAGCCCGGCGGCCTTGAACTTGCTGTTGATTCCTCTGTGCAGTGCGGTGATCACGGCCAGACGGTTGTCCAGGTTGGGCAGGTGAACCCGCAGATTGAGCATCAGCGCATTGTTCTGGAAGGCGTCGAAGGTCACGAGGGGGGCCGGGTCGGCCAGCACCTCGGGGGTGTCGGTGGCGGTCTCGAGCATCAGCGCGATCGCCAGGTCCACGTCGCTGTCGTGGGCGAGACTGACCGGAAGCACGATGCGGTTCAGGCGGTCGGTCAGGGTCCAGTTGATCAGCCGTCCGGTGATGAAATCCTTGTTCGGTACGATCAACTCCTGCTTGTCGTAGTTGGTGATCGTGGTGGCCCGGATCCGGATACGGGTGACGACGCCGGTGATCTGGTCTATCGTCACCACGTCACCGACGCGGATCGGACGTTCGAACAACAAAATGATGCCGCTGACGAAGTTGGCCACGATCTCTTGCAGGCCGAAGCCGAGGCCTACCCCGAGGGCGGCGACGATCCACTGCAGGCCCGAGATCTGCAGGCCGATGGTCTTGATCGTGATGATGATGCCGATGCCAACGATCAGGTATTGCGACAGGGCGGTGATCGCGTAGCGGGCGCCAGGGTCGAGCGGCAGGCGCTGCAGCAGCGAGAGCTCGAGTATGCCGGGGAGATTCTTGGCCGCCATCACCGTCACGACGATCGCGAACAGGCCAACGATCAGATCGCCCAGTGTCATCGGAACCAGCGTCGAGATGCCCTCGACGGTGCGCATCGCCTGGAACGGCAGTTCGGTGGCATCCAGAAACCCGAGTGCCGGAATGAGGTTGGCCCAGATCGACCAGGCTCCGAACAGCATCGCGAACAGGAAGCCGGAGCGGATCAGTCGCTTCGACTTCTCGCCGAGCGAGTCGAAATTGACTTCCGGCACCTCGATCGCGATCGCTGCTTCGCCCTCGTTGACGGTCTCCTCGTCGCGCGCGGCCCGTTGGGCGCGCAACTCGTCGCGGCGGCGCAGCGCGTTTTCGAAGCGAAGCCGGCGTTCGGCGACGAACAGCCAGCGCAAGATCAGCTCTTTCAACACGAAGACGCCAAACAAGAACCACAGGGTCGTCTGAAAGCGCTCTTCGAGATGAACGGCGGTGTAGTGGTAATTGCCGAGCGATATCAGCGCCAATGCCAGCGGTATGCCCACCAGCACCGGATACCACAGAAAATGAGTTTGTGTGATCAACTCGCGCGGGCGCCGTTCCTTCAGCGCCAGCCAGAGCGCGCCGTTTTCTCCGAGGAGGCGGGTCACCAGCAGGGCCGCGCCGCACATCAGCATGATAAATGCGCCGCTACCGACGGCCTGCACCGCCAGCGGTGGCTCGGGTGCGGCGGTGGCGCCGACCAAAAAGCTGGTTGCAATGCCGAACGGTACGAACCACGCAAGCTGTCGCCGTAACGCGGCGCGCGTGCCCGAAGGCCAATCGAAGTGGTGATCGCCCACGCTCCGGTCGCGGCACATCTGGCGCACCAGCGAGAGACTGGCAAACAGTAACGCGGCCTTGGTCAGACCGCTGGTAACCGACAGCGTGAAGGAGTCAGCCGTATCGCGCAGCATGTACGCCAGCCCCAGCATCAGCAGCGGCACCGGTGCCACCTTCAGAATCAGCAGCGCCAGAGCCTGCAGGGTCAGCATGGCCGAATCGCTGCGAATCCGGTTCACCGACTGGTCGATCGCTTTAATCCTTTCGCTCGTGCGCAGATTGAACAGCACCAGACCAATCAATGCCAGCACACCCAACAACACCGTGACCGGATTACGGTTCGCATACCCCCTCAGATTGGTACCCACCTGCGCCCAGTTGTCCGGCTCCCACAGCCATGCGCTCCAACGCGGTCCGCGATCGGAAAAGAGCGAAAACAGACCAGAGCTTGGAATCCACAGGAGCTGCTCGTCGATGAATGCGACATAGGCAGCCGAGGTCGTCACCAGCTGACGCTCGGCGAGGTCGAGGTTGGTCAGGCTGTTGATGAAACGGCGATATGATTGTTGCAGCGAGTTGAGCGAACTGCGATGGGCGCTCATCAGCTCGCGCGCCTTTTCGGTCATGTCGCCACGTTGCTCTTCGGGCAAGGCCTCGGCCCACTCGCTGGCGATGATGCTCACCCTTTGTTCCTGCGCGCCGATATCGCGGAAGACGTCGTCGATCTCGAGTTGGCGGTGGGTTGCGTCGCTGATGATTTCGCCCCGCGCAATCCGGTCGCGGCGATGGCTTTGCAGCGAGGGTAGGTCGGCGCGGCGTTTGCGCAGCATGTTTCCGATCACCATGCTGCGCCCCACCATGTCGACCCGTTGGCGGATGCGGTCGAAGTCGTCGCTGATTTCGGCAAGTTGATTCGCGGCCCGCTGCAGCTCGGTGTCGACGTCACGCTGTTTGCGGACCAGTTGTTCGAGTTCTTCGCGAAACCCGCTGTTCGATTCGGCGATGCTACGCAGCTCGGGCGGCAGAACGGCCGAGCGTTCCCGCAGCAGCTCCGCCTCCGCGCGCGCCTCCTGCGCCTGCGCTGTGCGCATCTGCTGTGCCATGCCTTCGATCGTGTCGAGACGCGGGCGAAGCGCGGCGATGTAGGCGTTCCAGTATTCGCGTTCGGTTTGGGCCAGCTTGATCAACACACCCTGGTTGGCGACCGTTTTGCGATAGAACTCACGTTCGGCAAGGTGCAGGTCGCGGCTGGCCTCGAGCAAGTGCAGGCGTGCCTGTCTGGCGAGCTCGGTCTCGCCCGCAATCAAAACCGCCATCTCGCGATCGTATTGCTCCAGGGTGCCTGTGCGTGCCGAAATCAGCTCGGTGAGCGTGTTGGTGCCGGCGAGCAGCCGCGACAACTCTTCCTCGGACTGGCGCAGCGAGTCGCGCGCGTTTGCGAACGCTTGAGTCTGAATTGCAAACTGTACCTCGAGTTCGTCGAGATTGGCCGATTCGAGGCCCTGGACCAAGTCAGCCATGCCTGCGTGCAACGTCAACATGCGCTCGCTCAGCCCCTCGATGCGCTGTGGCGCATCGAGCAACGTTGCCTCGAGGGCAGCGACCCGGCTTCGCATGGCCAGCATGTCCCGATGATGGGTCATCGCTTGTTCGTAGAGGCCGAGCAAGTGTGTGCGTGAGGCATCGTCGATGTTCGCCGCGGCTTCGACAGCACTCTTGCCGGTCTGCAGCGATTCGAGGCTGGTTTGTGGCTCCCTTGCCGCATCTGCGGCCGGCGCCAGGGTGGGCGCTGCGCCGAGAATGATCAGCAGCGCGATGATCAGGCAATGTCGAAACGGCATCGAGTGGTGCTTCCTTGCGTTGGTGCAGATTCCAGGTGGGACCGATCATAAGTCGCCGGCAGGGCATCGACAAATCGAATGGTCCAGCGGCGGCGCTGGGGCGAGACAATAGCTGCGTGAGTGGGCCCCTGACGATTCTCGGTCAGCTGCAAAAGCCGGGGCGATTCACCTGGTGGAGAAGCGTCTGGATTGATCGCCGCTTGAGCTGGTAGCCGCGACCCGCTACTCATCGGGCCGCGGCATCGATCACTACGATCCCAGCATTCCGTAATACGCCGCGATTGCGGGCGTCGCTGCGATGCGGTCGGTGTAGGTCGCGAGCTTTGGTGCGACGCTTGCGACCAGGTCGGTCGGGATGTGGTCCAGTTTGCCGGAGGCCAGCCAGCGCAGTATTACGAAGGCCTTGAGATCGGCGATGGTCAGGCGATGGTCGGCAAAGTATTCGCCGCCGTGGCTTTCAAGTTGGTTCTGCAGCCATCGTAGATAGCGAGGAAGTGCATCCGTGACCAGGGCTTCGCGGGCGTT
>JAEUNS010000214.1 GCA_016790005.1 Zoogloeaceae bacterium | reverse complement strand
GACCTGATTGGTGTCGCCGGCGATGCAGGCGATCACCTCGGCGTCACCAGCCTGCACCGCACGCGTGGCGCGACGCAGCGCGACCACACCGGAGGCGCCGCCCATCGGGATGTGGTCGAGCCAGCGCGGGCTCATGCCCAGATGCTGCATCAGCCCCACCGCGGTATCGGGGCCGAGGGTGAAGCTCGATACACACACGCCATCGACTTCGCCCTTGGCCAGCCCCACACCGCGGATCAGCGCACCCAGTGCGCGCCCGAGCCACCAGTGCGCGCTGTGGGTGGAATAGCGGGCATACGGAATGGTCACCGGCATCACGGCGACCACGCCTTCATAGCCGCGACGTGTGCGGGCGGTCGCGCTCACTTGTGGTCTCCCTGGCGCTTCTTCAGCGCGCAGGTGTCGACGCAGGCCATCGTGCCGACCAGCGTGGGTGCGAGTGCCTTGAGCTCACCCCGCTGAATCTTGTTGGTGGTGGTGAGCGGCAGGCTGGCGACGAAGGCTACATAGCCCGGTGCCTTGTAATAGGCGAGTTGCGAAAGGCTCCAGCTCACCAGTTCGGTGGCCAGGGCTTGCTGCGCGGCCTGATCGGCCGGCGGCGTCTGCGCGACCACCAGCGCCATCACCTCGTCGCCGCGCACCGGGTCGGGCACGGCGGCGACCGCGACCGATTTCACCTGGGGATGCTGGGCCAGCACCGCCTCGACCTCGACGGCAGCGATGTTCTCGCCGCTGCGGCGGATGACGTTTTTCTTGCGATCGACGAAGTGCAGGTAGCCGTCCGCATCGCGGCGCACGATGTCGCCAGTGTGAAACCAGCCGCCGGTCCAGGCCTCGTCGGTCGCAGCCTCGTCCTTGAGATAGCCGGCCAGAAAGCCGTAGCGCGGATCGCTGCCAGCGTGACGCACCAGCAGTTCGCCCTGTTCGTCGATGCCGGCCTCGCGACCATCGTCGGTGACGATGCGCACCATGACATCGGCCGCTTCTTTGCCGAAGCAGCTGGTGCCGATGTGGCGCGGCTCGTGATTGGCGATGATCACCGCGCCAGCGCCGGTTTCGGTCATCGCCCAGGCCTCGAGCAGCGGAAAGCCGAAACGTGCTTCAAAGACTGCGTGCAGGGTGCGATCGACGCCGGCGCCGAAGCCGAAGCGGACGCCGTGATCACGGTCGGCCGGGCTGGCTTCGGCCTTCATCAGCATGGCCGGCATCACGCCCAGGTAATGCACCACGGTGGCGCGTGATTCACCAACGCTGGCCCACCAGCTGCGCGGATGAAAGCGATCGAGTGGAATCAGGCAACCGCCGGTCAACACCATGGCCATCGCCGAGTAGGCCATTGCGTTCATGTGGACCAGCGGCAGCGGTGTGAGCATGCGTTCGACACCGGGCCGCAGGTGCGCCAGTCCGCCGATGTGGGCATACCAGTTGCCCGCATGCAGGAAGTAGCGGTTGGGCAGGATGCAGCCCTTGGGTCGGCCAGTGGTGCCCGAGGTGTAGAGCAGCGCGCACTCGCTCAGCATGTGAGGATCGGTGCCGGCCTGATGCGCCGGGAAAGGCGCATTTGGTGGCGCATCGCCGTCGGCCATGACCTCGAGTGGACGGCCTGCGCGCCCGGCTGCCACCAGCAGTTCGGCATGGCGTTGTGGCAGGGCGACCGCCAGCGCGATTTCGGAATGTCCGATCAGGTACTCAAGCTCGGCTGTGCGCATGTCGGGGTTGATCGGCACGACCGACACCCCCAGGGCGTTGAGCGCGAACCAATGTATGAAGAAGGCGGGTCGGTTTTCGAGCAGGATCCCGACGCGGTGGCCATGGCCGAAACCGGCCGCAGCGTAGCGGGCGCTGAGTTCATCGATCTGCGCAGCGGCCTGCTCGTAGCTTGTTTCGCCTGCCGCGATGGCATAGATCGCCGCCGTTTCGGGCAGGATGCACAGGAAGGGGTGCTTCGCCCAGCGCTGGGCTGCAACGCGAAACGCCTGGTGAACGGTGTTGGTCAAGTCGTTCTCCCGCTTACATGAAGAGCTGGATGTTGCCGAAGGCCGCATCGCAGTTGAGCAGATCGACTCGCTTGAGGCGAATCCTGAGTGCGCCGTCGATCTCGACCAGATGATGGGTCGTCCAGCCGACGAAGAGGGTCTGCCGATCCAGTCGGGCTTCGGTGTAGTGGAAGGCGGTGCGCACGACATGCTCGCCGCTTGCCGGATCGGACGATTCGATGCTGGGTGCCTGCAGCAGGTGATGGCAACGGCTTTTCGGTTGCTGCGAAAAGGTGCGCTGCCCGGCCAGGCGCTCGATACGTACTTTCAG
This sequence comes from Zoogloeaceae bacterium, assembly GCA_016790005.1. Lineage (GTDB taxonomy): Bacteria > Pseudomonadota > Gammaproteobacteria > Burkholderiales > Rhodocyclaceae > UBA2357. Next base: position 5,066 of record JAEUNS010000214.1, on the reverse strand, counting down.
CAGCAGCATGTCCTCATACAACAGCGAGGTGTGCAGCCTGGGGTCGTGCTGATCGTGAGCGAGCGGCATCCAGTAATAGGCGTCGTCGGTGAACAGCGTCAGCCAGTCTTCGAAGCGTTGTTCATCGAGCATGCGGGCTTCGGCGTAGACGAAGTCGGAGAGTGTCTTTGCGGTGATGGCGGTCATGGTTTGCTCCTCACATGCCTTCGGTCATGAACCGGGCCCAGGTGCGCATCTGCTCGCGCATCTGCATCTCGTTGGTGCCATTGGTGACGATGTTCTTCTGGCCCTTCTCGGCGGGGTCGTAGAGGCGCGCGACGTTGATCCAGTCGCGTCCGCGCGAATGCAGCCCCTGCTGCGCGCGCTCGTACATCTCGAGGTCGTCGTGACCGACGACCGAGGTCGGTGCGTTGATCAGGCGGTTGTACATGACGGTGCGCTCGAGCAGCATGTCCGGGGCACCGACCAGGCGGAAGGTCCAGGACTCGACCAGGGTCTTGTCGACCGCAACCGGTTTGAACAGGCGCAGGGTCTGGATCGGGCCCTTGACCATGATGTTGGGGAAATACACGGTGTTGTGACGGGTGTCGCCGAGGATCTGCTTCGCGCGCGCCTCGCCATAGGCGGCGACCATTTGGTCCCAGTAGCCAGGCACTGGCGAGTAGGCCGCGTGGATCGAGTCGGAGACCCCGGTATGGCCATGGCCGTTTTCCCACACCCGGATCCCCATGTTCTCGAAGAACTCGTAGGGCGACATGAACGGTGCGAACAGTTCGACCGCCATCGGCTTGGGCGTGCCTTCCGGGGCTTCGTTCCACACCCTTACCGCAGTGCCGGCCGATGATTCATGCGCGACCATCGGGTGGCAGGTGTCGGTCTGGTTGTCGACCAGCATCTTCCAGTTGCAGTTGTGCATGTAGCGCAACACACCGCCGGCGACCTCGAGTCGGCCTTCGGGCGAGCGGTCCACCATGTTGTCGATCGTCGATAGCGACTCGCCGAAAAATGCCTCGAAGCTAGGCCCGCCCGGGTTCAGACGACAGAACACGAAGTCGCGATAGACCTTCACATTGGGCACCGCGGCCATGCCCTGGCTGGCTTCGCAGGACTCGAAACCGGTGTTCTCGTAACCCTTCTTGAGTGGAATCGAGAGCGGGCTGCCATCGGTCTTGAAGGTCCAGGCGTGGTAGGGGCAGCGGAAGAACTTCCCGGTGTTGCCGCATACGCCGCCCGCGACCATCACCCCCTTGTGCGGGCAGCGGTTGTAGAGCACCCGCACGCTGTCGTCGCTGTGACGCACCATGACCACGTCTTCGGTGCCGACCGTGGTGGTGTAGTAGTCGCCCTTGTTCGGCACCTGGCTGGCATGGCCCACATAGACCCAGGTGTTGGCGAACAGGTGTGCCATCTCGAGCTCGAACAGCTCGGCGTCGATGTAGGTGTCCTTATGTACTTCGTTGTCACGCACCAGTGCACGGATGGCGTCGGGGTTGCCTCGGTATTTGCTCATTTTGTGTCTCCTCTCAAAGATCCAGCACCAGCCGGGCGGACTTCGCCCGCGAGATACAGATCTGAATCATCTTGCCGCTCGCCTTCTCGGCCTCCGACAGGAAATAATCGCGATGGTCGGGTGTGCCCTCGAGCACGGTTGCGGTGCAGACGCCGCATTCGCCGCGCTTGCAGTCGTACATCGGATCGCAGCCCTCCGATTCGAGTACTTCGAGAATGGTCTTGTTGGCAGGCACCGTGAGCGTCTTGCCGGATTGGCGCAGCTCGACCTCGAAGGCCTGGTCGCCGCTGACCGGCTTAGCGGTCGTGAATAGTTCGAAATGGATGCGATCGGCCGGCCAGCCGCGCGTCTTCGCCCCTTCGATCAGGGCGTCGATCATGCCCTTGGGGCCGCACACGTAAAGATGCTGGGAGGGGGCGAGGGCGCTCAGCAGGGCGCCGATGTCGAGCCTGCTCGCGGGGTCGTCGTCGGCATGCAGATGCAGCGCCGCTCCGCCGAGGGCAGCCAGCTCGGCGACGAATGCAAGCTGGTCGCGCGAGCGGCCGCTGTAATGAAGCACCCACGGGCGCCCGGCCGCTTGCAGTGCGTTGGCCATGGCCGCGATCGGGGTGATGCCGATGCCGCCGGCAATCAGCACGATCGGGGCTTCGGCCGGCTCCGGGGCATGTAGCGGGAAGTCGTTCTTCGGCCCGAGTACCGTAATTCGGTCGCCGACGGCGAGGCCGTGCATGAAACGCGAACCGCCACTGCTGGATTCCTCGAGCCGCACCCCGAGCAGGTAGTGCTGGGGGGCTTCAAAACCGCGCTCAGACGGCTCGAAACTGATCAGCGAATAATTGCGGGTGTCGCTCAGGCCAGGTATGTGCACCTGCAGGTGGGACCCGGGCGAGAATGCCGGCAAGGGGTCTCCCGACGCCGCGCACAGTTGCAGCGATCGGATCAGGGGGCTCTCCGCCCGGATCGCGCTGACTGTAAGTTCGAGTTTTTGCATTTTCTTGTCATCCTCCGTCCGATTCATGTCGCCTAGTCGTGGCTCAGGCCAGGCTTGAGGCCACGCCGTGTTCCGCTGGCGCGATCTTCATGTCGATGCCCATTTCCCGCAGCGTTCCCAGTCGTGTCCGAAGCTGCCGACCCTCTTCGTCGGCCATGGCCGCGGTGAGCAGGCCGCGCAGATGCTCCGCAGCGTCCGTTCTCCCGGCCAGTCGCTCGGCAGCCTCCATGAGGCTGGAAAAGCGCTGGTCGCCCCGATCGTGCGTGCCGCTGTAGCCCTTGACGATGCGGCGGCAGTGCAACACCTCTACGGCAAGGGCGTAGTCACCGGTCGAGGCCAGCCGCGTGCTGCGTGCGAGCCACGCCTGCAGTTGCCCGGTTTCGATCTGGTGTCGCAGAAGCTTGCGCCGAAAGCGTCGCATGCCTGCAACGAGGTAAAGCGCGATGAACCAGCGCAAGGTGCCGGTCTGCACCCGACGGCCTTTCTCCATGTGGCGCTTGACGAAGCCGCCGATGCTGCTGGACTGCAGAAGCCATTGCCCCAGCCGTGTCGGCAGGGTGCCGCAGATTTCCTCGAGGCGCGGATGCATGTATTCGGTGGTGTACACCAGTTGGTCGGCCTTTGCCCCGACTTCCGTTCGCACCCGCTCGAAGCGGCTGCCACGCGTCTTGAGGTCGGCCACCCGGATCACGTCGTCGTAGCTCATGGCGACCGCCAGCCGATGAGCGATGGCGCGGGTCAAGGCCCAACTGCTGGCTTCGCCACCATGAGTCGCATCGAGGGCGTGAAACTTGGCGCAGGTGTCGAGGTATTCGCGCGCGTAGTCCAGGTCCTGATAGTCGATCAGGCGGCGCAGACCGGCCACCAGCATGCCTTGAGCCACCGGCGGAAAGTCCGACTTCACGCGTTGTAGCAAGGGCTCGGCCTCGGGGCTTGCGGCGCGCGCAGGCACTTCGGGCGCAGGTCGGGCGGTGTCGACCGGAGCCGGTGCGGCGGGTGCCGCGGCGGCAGCTTCGAAACCGAGCGCAAAGGCTGCGAGGCTGGCCTCGGCGCCTTTGCCGCCGCGCCGGATCGTGTGCTCGAAGGCGGCGCGCTCGAACGGCAGGGCGCCGGAGCCCGCGATCGCACCGAACAGGCTGGCCGAGATCACGCTGCCGGCACGTTCGGCCATCGCCTGAAGGTCGAAGCACATCAGCCTCTTGGCCGCCTCGCGGCCAGCGTCGATGACCTTGTTGGGGTCGGCGATGCCATTGCCGAGTGCCGCCTTTTCACCCACAGCATAGCTGCGATGGCTCGAGGTGATGAGGGTGCTGCGGTCGGGGCTCACCAGCCCGCGCTGCATCGCACGGCCGGCCTCCATCAACTCGGCGGCCACCACCAGGTCGACGTCGCCCGGGGTGGGCATCATCGCCAGCGTGGGCGGTCTGCCCGCGGCTTGCGCTGCGGCCTCGGGCAGCAACTCGAGATAGTAGATCGTGGCGCCGGTGCGCTGGGCGACACCCGGTACCGAGGTCGTCTGTGCCCACCAACCGGCGTTCTCGGCCATTTCGACGATCCAGTCGGCGAGCACCCCGCCGCCCTGTCCGCCCATGGCCAGAATCGCAATCTTGATCGGCGTGCCGGGGTGAAGCGTGATCTTGCTCATGATCTTGAGGGTCCTTACAGGGCGAAACGCGCGAGGCGTTCGGCACGCCGGCGTTGCAAGCGGCCGATCAGCGCAGTGCGAATCCGCGCGATGAGGCGGTCGAAGCCGGTGGGGTTGTGGATGATGTCGGCGCGGTAGAACGACGGACATAAAACCGCGGCCTCGGCCACCTCGCCGCAGTTGCCGCAGCCGACGCAGCTGTTGTCGACATGCGCCACCGGATCTTCCTTGAGCGGGTCGCCGCTATCCTTGATACTGAGCGAGGGGCAGCCCGACAGCCGGATGCAGGCATGGTCGCCGGTGCACACATCGGGGTCGACGCCGAAGCGCTCCTTGACCATCCGGTTGCCGGCCTTGACCGCCTGGTTGAACAGGGGCTTGACGCGGCGCTGCTGGTTGAGCATGCATTCCGACTGGGCGATGATGACCTTGGGACCGTCGGTGGTGGTGGTGAGCGCTTCTTCGAGCGTATCGCGCATCTTGGCGACATCGTAGGTTCGGTCGATCGTGCGCAGCCACTTCACCCCGGCGCCGCGAATTGCGTGCTCGATCGGGTTGCGGGTGGAACGGTCGGGGTTGTCGGCGCGCGACGACGGAATGTCCTGGCCACCGGTCGCCGACGAGTAGAAGTTGTCGACGATGATGATCACGCCATCGTTCTTGTTGAACACCGCGTTGGCGATGCCCGAGGTGAGGCCGTTGTGCCAGAAGCCGCCATCGCCCATCACCGAGATCGAACGCTTGCCCGACTTGACGTTGAAGGCCGAGCTCGAGGCGGCGCCGAGGCCATAGCCCATGGTGGTGGCGCCGATGTTGAAAGGCGGCAGGATCGAGAACAGGTGACAGCCGATATCGCACGAGACATGGTGCTGCCCGAGGTCGGCCTCGGCCAGCTTCATCGCGGCGAATATCGGACGCTC
>JAEUNS010000206.1 GCA_016790005.1 Zoogloeaceae bacterium | reverse complement strand
TTGCGCAAACGTTCAGCCATCAGGAACAGGATTACCGGCCAGCCGACGAAGAAGCCGATGGCGTAGATGAACCCGTCCAGGCCCTTGGCGAAGGTCATCGCAGACAGACCCAGCAGCGTCGCCGCCGACATGTAATCACCCGCAATCGCGAGGCCGTTCTGGAAACCGGTGATCCCGCCGCCAGCCGTGTAGAAATCGGAGGTGGACTTGGTCCGGCTTGCGGCCCAGTAGGTGATACCCATCGTGGCGACGACGAACACCAGGAACATCGCGATTGCGGTCAGGTTGACGGGCTGTTTCTGTGCCACTCCAACGGCATCGGCCGCAATCACGGCGCCACCCGCCACCAATAACAACGCGCTCACAAGCGCATGACGGAGCCCGATCATTTGTAAGCCTCCTCAATGATCTCGTTCTTCAGTGCATCGAATTCCCCATTCGATCGCTGCACGAACCAGCCGGTGAGCAGCCATGAGCCGATGATGATGAAGGCGCCGACCGGCACGCCCACCGTCAAGGTCCCACCTTCCGAGATCGGCACGCGCAGCACATCGGGGGCGAACGCGACGATCATCATCAACGCGTAATAGGTCACCAGCACCATCGCAGAGAGCAGCAGCGCAAAACGGCTTCGCTTGCCTTCCAGTTCGGCGAAGCGTGGATTCGCCCTCACCTTTTTGTAGATATCCGACGACATGGTTTAAGTCCTTTGAGAGTGGTTGAAAGTGGCTTGATGTTGCGGGGTGCCCGGAGCGCCTGGTGCTCGTTCCGGAAGTCGGGCATTTCTACATGTTTGGGTAATTGGGTCCTCCGGCGCCCTCGGGCACAGCCCAGTCGATGTTCTGGGTAGGATCCTTGATGTCGCAAGTCTTGCAGTGCAGACAGTTCTGCGCATTGATCTGCATGCGTTGCCCGGCTGGCTCCTCGACGATTTCATAGACCCCGGCGGGGCAGTAACGGGTTTCAGGTGCATTGAAGAGCGCCAGATTGACGACGATCGGGGTAGCCGAATCCTTCAGGCGCAGATGACAGGGCTGTTCCTCGACATGATTGGTCGCCGAGATGAACACCGACGACAAGCGGTCGAAGCTGATCTTTCCATCCGGCTTGGGATAGACAATCGGCTCACACTCCGATGCCTTCCTGAGCTGGGTGTGATCGGCGTGCTGATGGAAGGTCCACGGCGCCTTGCCACGCAACACATAGGTGTCGAGCGCGCTATAGACCAGCCCGCCCCACAGCCCCCGCTGAAACGAGGGCCGGATGTTGCGAACCTGATGGAGCTCAGTCCAGAGCCAGGTCTGCTTCAGGCGTTCGGGATAGGCGACCACTTCGCGCCCCGGGGCGTCTGACTGCTTCAGGTCGTCGAACAAGGCCTCGGCGGCGACGATGCCCGACTTCATGGCCATATGGGTACCCTTGATCTTGGGCACGTTCAAGAAGCCTGCGGTATCGCCGATCAGCACACCACCCGGAAAGCTCAGCTTCGGCAGCGACTGATAGCCACCCTCCGACAAGGCCCGCGCACCATAGGAAATCCGCCGGCCGCCCTCGAAGGTCGGGCGGATGGCCGGATGGGTCTTGAAGCGCTGAAACTCTTCATAGGGCGACAGATGCGGGTTCGAATAGTCGAGCCCGACCACGAAGCCGACCGCAACCAGATTGTCTTCGAGGTGATACAGGAACGAACCACCATAAGTGTCGGACTGCAAGGGCCAGCCGATGGTATGCAGCGTGAGCCCGGGCTGGTGAACCGCCGGATCGACTTCCCAGAGCTCCTTGATGCCCAGACCGTAGGTCTGCGGATCGACCCCGGCGCGCAGATCGAAACGCGCCATCAAACCCTTGGTGAGCGAACCGCGACAGCCTTCGGAGAACACCGTCTGGCGCGCATGCAGTTCGATGCCGGGCTGGTAGTTGGGGCCGTGTTCGCCATTGCGCTCCACACCCATGTCGCCGGTGGCGATGCCGCGCACCGCGCCGTCTTCATGGTAGAGCACCTCGGAGGCGGCAAAACCCGGATAGATCTCCACCCCGAGCGCCTCGGCCTGCTCGCCCAGCCAGCGCACCACATTGCCAAGGCTGACGATGTAGTTGCCTTCGTTGTTCATCTGCGGCGGCGTCGGCAGCTTGATCGATTTGCCTGCGGTCAGATACATGAACCGGTCTTCGCGCACAGCGGTCTTGAGTGGCGCGCCACGCTCCCGCCAGTCGGGGAAAAGCTCCTCGAGCGCGCGCGGTTCGATCACCGCACCCGAGAGAATGTGCGCCCCGACCTCGGAGCCCTTCTCGACCACACATACCGAAAGTTCGCTGCCCGCCTTCTCTGCAAGCTGCTTGAGCCGGATCGCGGTAGTGAGCCCCGAAGGCCCGGCACCGACGATCACGACATCGTATTCCATCGCTTCGCGCGTCATTGCTGTCTCCTGACATTCGTCCGTGCAACGTGAAAATCGCTGTGGCGATTCACTGCGCCCCCCTCGCCCGCGTGCGGGAGAGGGGTTGGGGGTGAGGGAACGGTCTGGCAGCTTTCATGATTCGAGCTGGTCTGCCGCCATGACCGTTAGCCGCCATTCCAATCCCGGCGGCGGTCATCAGAACTGCGATTCGGCCAGCGCCAGCACCGACTCGGCGCCATTGACGATCGCATCGCGACAGGCACCCGCTTCCGGCATCACATGCTGGGCAAAGTAAGCCGCGGTTGCGAGCTTGGCCTTGAAGAAATCGCCATCGCTGTCACCCACACGGGTCGCGGCAATACCGGCCGCGCGCGCCATCAACCAGCCACCAACGACCACCCCGGTGAGTTTCAGGAACGGCACAGAGCCGGCCGCGGCGGCCTGGGGATTGGCGTCGTAGTTGTCCAGCAACCACTGGGTGGCGTCGCCCAGCGCGGTGATGCCGCGGCCCAGGCTGTCGGCCAGCGCGGTGAGCCCGGCATCGTCGGCGGTGCGCAGCTCGGTCGCGGTCGCAGCGATATCCTCGAGCAACAGGCCCATGCTTCGGCCGCCATCCTTGGCGGTCTTGCGCCCGATCAGGTCGTTGGCCTGGATCGCGGTGGTGCCTTCGTAGATGGTGGTGATGCGTGCGTCGCGCATGTGCTGGCAGGCGCCGGTCTCTTCG
>JAEUNS010000166.1 GCA_016790005.1 Zoogloeaceae bacterium | reverse complement strand
ACGACCTCGCTCACCTCGAGCAGGGGTTCCGGGCGCAATTGGGTATCAGGCATCGATGCTTGCTCCGGTTTCGGCTGCTGGCGCGAGTCCGGCGAGCAGTTCGGGAAAACGCTCGAGCAGGCGTGCCTGCAATGCCAGCACCGCCACATCATCCGGCTTGCGCGGGCGCTCGAGCTCTATCGGCAGGTCGAGCACCACCCGCCCGGGCGAACCCGAAAGGAAACACACCCGGTCGGCGAGCGACAAGGCCTCGCGCAGATCATGGGTCACGAACAAGACCGTCGCCCCCGAGCGCTGCCACAGGCTGACGAACATCTCGCGCAGACGCTGGGCGGTCGGCGCGTCGAGCGACACGAAGGGTTCATCCATCAGCATCAGGCTGGGTTCATTCACGAACGCGCGCGCGAGCGCCACCCGCCGCTGCATTCCGCCCGAGAGCCGGCCGGGAAAGGCGTCGAGCACATCGCCGAGCTCCATCGCCTCGAGCAGTGCAATCGCCCGCGCCCGCGCATCATGCGCCGCCCGCGCCACCAGCAACACATTGTCGAGCACGCTCAGCCACGGCATCAGTCGCGGCTCCTGAAACATGAATCCAATGTCATCGGGCGGCACGCCTTCATGCGTGACCCAGCCTTCGAAGTCGCGATCGAGCCCACCGACGATGTTGAGCAAGGTGCTCTTGCCGCAGCCCGATGGCCCGACCACACACACCAGCTCGCCCACGCGCGGCTTGAGCGCCAGCCCAGCCAGCGCAAGATGGGCCCTGCCACCTCGGTCGGGATAACTCTTGCGGGCGATGTCGATCTCGAGCATGTTCAGTTTCTCCATCCGGTCAGACGCCGCTCGAGCGGGCGCAACACATAGGCCTCGATCGTCAGCACGATGGCCGCGAACACCAGCGTGTAGGCAAGAATGCCGGTGATGTCGAAGAACTGGAAGAATACGTTGAGCTGAAACCCGATGCCATTGCTGCGCCCCAGGAGCTCGACCACCAGCACGATCTTCCAGATCAGCGACAGCCCCGAACGCGCCGCGGCCATCAGGTAGGGCACCAGTTGCGGCAGATACACCTGTGTGAGGGTGGTGAAGCGCGGCAGCCGGTAGGCGCGCGCAACCTGCATCAGTCGCGGGTCGACGGCGCGCGCGCCCTCGCGCACCGTCACAATCACGGTCGGTATCTTGTTGATCGCGACGGCGGTGATCGCGGCCCAGTCGTTGAGCCCGAACCACACGTAGCAAAGAATGATCGTGACCAGCGCCGGAATGTTGAGCCCCAGCACCAGCCAGGCATCGAAGAACACATCGACCTTGCGCCAGCGCCCCATCGCGATACCGATGACCGTGCCGATCAGCATCGCCGCGAAGAACGCGACGGCCACCCGCCCCAGCGTGATCGCCAGATGCCCGGGCAGCACCATCGAAACCGTTTCGTCCCAAACCCGCACGAGCACCGTGAGCGGCGTCGGCAGCGTCGAGCTTTGCGCCCAAAGCGAAGCAAGATGCCAGACAACAACAAATGCCAGCAAGGATGCTGCGCGCAGACCGGTGTCGACGCTCACACGCACATGCGCGGGCCGCGTCATCCGAACCTTCCCGCCAAGTGCAAGCAAACCCTCATGCGCGTGTCGACTCCCGTCGCCTCTCACCTCGCTTCACCACCCGCCCAGAACGTGCCGGGCGCAAGTGCTTTTGAGCTCCCCACCAGTGCGCTACCCCCTTCCTTGGCCAGCAGACCGAAGACACGCGCCGCGACCAGTTCGGCTTCAGCCGTCGAAGTGCGCGGAATGCCGGCGCGAAAACCGTCGCGCAGCGCATGGAAGGTTTCATCGTCATCGACCTTCATCATGGGCCTCAGCTCGACCCAGACCTCCTCGGACTCGAGCATCAACTGCTTGGCTGCGGCCGACGCGCGCAGGAAGCCGTCGAGCGCGGCGCGGTTTGCATTCGCCCACTTTTCGGTGAATACCCAACCCACCAGCGGCAGCTCGCTGTCTTCACCAATGCCCGCCAGGATCTGCTTCATGTCGAGGATCTCGACCATGCCGGCGGCCTTGAGCCGTGCGCCGTAGTGCCAGAAGTTGAGCACCGCCGGCAGCTCGCCACGCAGCATGAGTTCATTCAGGAGGGGCGGCGCAGCAAAATCGGGTTTGACGAAGCTGGCGGCATCTTCGCCCACCGTGCTGCGTGCATAGGCACGCAGCAGCAGCCAGCTCTTGTCGAGCGCGCCACCGGCGATGCCGAGCCGCTTGCCCCGCAGGTCACCAAACCGGCTCACGCCCGCATCCGGGCGCACCATGATGCTGCCCACCGCCTGGGAATACGGCACGAACGCGAAGTCGCGCCCCTCGGAGCGCTGGCGCGAGACCCAGATCCAGTCGTTGGCAATCATATCGACCGCAGCGCCCTGAATCGCGACATTGGCTGCATCCTTGAGCGCAAGCGGGGTGATCTCGATCCGGATGCCTTCGCGCTCGGCAAAGCCGCGTTTCTGCATCACCTCGAGCTCCCAGCTGACCGTACCGTATTGCAGAATGCCTACGCGTACCACCGCAGGCTCGGCCGCCTGCAGCGCACACCCGAACAACAGTGGAATGCTCAACACGGCAGCACGCAAGCAGGCCATGAATGGCATGGTGTCTGTCTCCTCATGGTTATCGGTGCGCGCCGCATGGCAAACAGCGCCCACACTTGTGTGCCTGCTTCAAGCAGTGTTTATGCCATCGCTCGCTTCAGGCAGGCAACTTACCGCCACTAAGACCGTGTTCTGGCGCGAAAAATGCATGAAATCGCGCTATCGAGCAAAGCATGCCCGGCACAACTGAAAAAGGCGCCGGCTGTTGCGATTGGGAGCAAGTGTTCAATCCTGAAACAGCCTCGGGCCGCCTTGCCCTTGCCCGGGCATTTCCGGGCCGTGAGCGCCAAGGGCGGCATGAAATGTGCGTGATGCAAGCTCGACTCACAGGATGCACCGAGAGAAGAATGGCCGACAAACCCGGCTTGAAACCCGAACCCGAACCCCGCGCGCGCCCTGGCGACAGCTTGGCTGCACGCGAGTCCGGCTGCCAGCGCGCCGACGAGATGCAGCGGGCACGCCTGGTCACGTTCTCACGCCCCGCGATGGAGGGCCTGCATCAGCAGCTCGGCAGCCCCACGCTGGCGGTTCTGCTGGCCGACAACAGCGGCTCGATATTGAGCATGGTCGGTGCAAGCGCAATCTGGCGACAGCCCATGCTCGACGATCCGGCAACTGCCGGCGACCTTGTCGACGAGGCTTCGCCGACGCCTGCCGAGTTGCTACCGTTGGCCTGCCCCGGCACGGTGCGCAGATCGCTTCATGTTCCGCG
>JAEUNS010000126.1 GCA_016790005.1 Zoogloeaceae bacterium | reverse complement strand
GACCCCTACCGCAGCAATCGTGCCACCGGCGCCTTCATCATCATCGATGAAAGCACCAACAACACCGTTGGCGCCGGTATGATTGCCTGATTCCAACTTTTCTTTTCCGGATCTGAGGGGGCGCAATGCCCCCTCGTCGTTTTTCGTGTTAAATGTCGGCGCCACTGCAGGAGCGGCGGGCGCCATGACCCAAAGGCGGCCCACTTGCGGGTATGCTTCGAGCCGGAGGGGTGGGCAGGGAACGATGCACCGCAGGCACGCGTCCACGACGGTGCATTACTGAAAATACAGACAAGAGCAAACCAAATCATGAAGCGTGTCGACGATTATCGTCTCAAACTGGGTGATCGCGAGTTCGTGCCGATCATGATCGGCGGAATGGGAGTCGACATCTCGACTTCGGATCTTTCACTGATCGCGGCAAAACTGGGCGGCATCGGCCATATTTCCGACGCCATGGTGCCGACCGTCAGCGACCGTCGCTACGACACCAAGTATGTGCGCGACAAGCTCAAGCTTTACAAGTACAACGTTGCCAACAGCAACAAGTCGGACGTGCAGTTTGACCTCGCCTTGCTCGCCGAAGCGACCGAGACCCATGTTCGCACCACCATGGAGCGCAAGCGCGGTGAGGGCCTGATCTTCATCAACTGCATGGAAAAACTGACCATGAACGGGCCCAAGGACACCCTGCGGGTACGTCTGCGCTCGGCCATGGATGCCGGAATCGACGGTATCACCCTGGCAGCCGGCCTGCATTTGGGCTCGTTTTCATTGATCGAGGATCACCCGCGTTTTCGCGATGTGAAGCTGGGCATCATCGTCTCGTCGCTGCGCGCACTGCAGCTCTTCATCAAGAAAAGCGCGCGTACCCAGCGCCTGCCCGACTACATCGTGGTCGAAGGCCCGCTCGCGGGCGGCCACCTCGGATTCGGAATGGACTGGGCCGAGTATGATCTGCACACCATCGTCGCCGAGATCAGCGCATGGCTCAAGGCCGAGCAACTCGACATTCCGGTGATTGCCGCAGGTGGTGTATTCACCGGCAGCGATGCGGTGCGTTTTCTCGAAACCGGCGTCGCTGGCGTGCAGGTGGCCACCCGTTTCACCGTCACCCATGAGTGCGGCCTTCCGGCCGAGGTGCAACAGCACTACTTTGCTGCGTCCGAAGAAGACATCGAAGTCAACACCATCTCGCCCACCGGTTATCCGATGCGGATGCTCAAGAGCAGCCCAGCGATCGGCGACGGCATCCGCCCGAACTGCGAAGCCTATGGCTACCTGCTCGACGCCAATGGCAGCTGCTCCTAC